>DAIUKI010000035.1:0-12947 GCA_036848255.1 Bacteroidales bacterium
TCCTCAATTTTTTCAGTCCCGAAGCCTCTTGTGGCCAGTCCGGGCGACTGGCAATTGCCGCAATGAGCAGGTATGGATGCTGAAAATCCACAATAATGACAAACCATTCTGCCAATGCCCTTATGGTAAGTGAGGCTCACGGCGCATTGTATGCATTTTGGTACCCATCCACATTCGGGGCACTCTATATATGGTGAAAATCCCCTTCTGTTCTGAAAAAGGATCACCTGCTCATTGTTTGCCAGAGCTTCATCCATTGCCTCAAGCAGCTGTGGAGTGAAATGGGAGACCATCAGCTTTTTCCTGTATGCCTCGCGTGAGTTTGCCAGTATGATCTCCGGCAGTTTTATTGATCCGAATCTTTCCTTCAGCTCAACCAGTCCATATTTCCCCGAGAGAGCATTGTTATAGCTTTCTACCGATGGTGAGGCGCTGCCGAGGATTGCCTTTGCCCTGTGAAAACCTGCAAGTACCATTGCCGAATCGCGGGCATTGTACCTTGGAGCTGGATCGTGTTGTTTATACGATCCGTCGTGCTCTTCATCAACAATTACAAGTCCGAGGTTCCGATATGGCAGAAAGAGGGCAGATCTAGCTCCCAAAATCAGTTTGTAATCCCTCCCCTGGCCGAATCCTGCCACGCGGTTCCATATCTCTACCCTTTCAGCATTACTGAAACGTGAATGATAGACACCGGTCACCGCACTGAAATGTTTTTTCAGGCGCTGGATTATCTGGGTTGTCAATGCAATCTCAGGGAGGAGGTAGAGTACCTGTTTCCCCTGCTTCAGCTGTTCCTCAATGAGATGGATATAGATTTCGGTTTTGCCGCTCGAAGTTACCCCGTGTAAAAGAGCGATCTCCTTTTCTCTGAGGACCGCTAAAACAGCGCTGAATGCAGAAGCCTGTTCATTGCTCAGCTCTTTCAGAGGTTCGGAAGGTGAATCAGTGTCAGCGAGTCTTCCTGTCTCCAGCTCAAGAAATGAGAAAATCCCTTTTTTCACAAGTCCTTCAATGCTTCCAGGTGTAGAATGTGATTCGTTCAAAAGCAGAGATTTTTTTACCGGTCTGATAACCTTGCCCTCAGCAAATCCGCCTAAATGGAGGTAAGATGTCATCAACCTGAACTGAACGGGAGCTTTGACAAGCTTGTCGAGGATACCGTTCAATTCACTGTCGGTGAAATCTGAAGCCAGCTTCACAAAAGTCTCTTCCCTTGGCCTGTATTTTTCCTCTACGGGGATTTCCGTCACTCCTTCGAGACAGAGGTCCGATGGAAGAGCGGCTTTCATAACCTCACCGACGGAGCACATATAGTATTCTGAGATCCAGAACCAGAGCCTTAACTGAATCTCATTGACCAGAGGGACCGGATCGAGAACTCTTGAAACCAGCCTGATGCTTTTTGCAGAAGGAGGCAGATCATGTACCTTATTGACAATTCCCGAATAGAGCTTTTTGTTTCCGAACTGCACAAGGACCCTGAAGCCTGGCGAAATTATGCTTTTCATCTCATCAGGGACGATGTAAGTGAATGTTCCTTTTACGGCAAAGGGCAAAATGATATCAGCAAAATGATTATTAATCATCTGTTTCAGCTCTTTGCAAATTAAGAATTTAAACTGACTTTAGGAAACTTGACATAACCGTAAGAAGATGGTCCTTCCTTATCGGTTTAATGAGACATGCGTCGCACCCGGCCTCAAGAATAATATCCTTGTCGTCTTCGAAGATGAAAGCAGTCTGTGCAATTATCGGAATGTCCTTCCGGATCTTTCTGATCTCCTTTGTAGCCTCTATCCCGTTCATTTCAGGCATCTGCATATCCAGGAGGACTACATCAATTCCGGGTGTTTTATTCAGAATTTCAATAGCTTCAATCCCCGACCTTGCACTGAGTGTCTTTATCCCTGTGTCAGCCAGTGTCCGGTTAAGATAAAGAAGCACGTCCTTATTATCATCAACCAGAAGGCAGGTTTTGTTGCCCCAGTTAACGCCGAAGTTCTGTGATTCCCCAATGGCAGCGGTAATTTTCGATTTAAGTCTTGTACTTCCGCCTGCGGGTCTGTATGGGATTGAAAAGCTGAATTCCGAACCAACCCCTTTTTCGGACTGTACAAATATTTTTCCGCCCATTCTTTCGATAACCTCCCTGGCAAGTGTAAGTCCGACTCCAAGCCCTTCGAAAGGACGGTGATGACCGTCAATCTCCTGGCGGAACTCCTCAAATATATGATCGAGGTTTTCCTTATTGATTCCAATCCCGGTATCCTTCACCCTGAATACGAGGCTGTCATTCTCCTTGATATATGAAAGCCTTATTGAGCCCTCGAGAGTGAATTTCACTGCGTTGTCCATTAAATGGTTCAGAACCCTTTTGAGCCATATCCTGTCAGTAAATATAAGGTCGCCGTTTTCCTCGAGCATATTCATCACATTGATGATAATGGATTTCTCATTCCGTTTAATGATTTTCCTGGCATCTTCCACAATTTCGTTCACAATACCGTTGACCGAAGCTTCTTCATACGTGATCTCTATCTGTGAGCTTTCAAGCCTTGAAAGGTCAATGATGTCACCTATAATCTGAAGGAGTTTTTCGCTGTTATGATTTATATGCTCGATGTATTCCTCTTTTACATCATTTGTGATATCATCAGCCAGGAGAAGGTTTGCAAAGCCCACTACGCTGTTAAGGGGAGTTCTTATCTCATGAGAGATATTTGCCAGGAAGCTCGATTTTAGCCTGTTGCTTGCCTCGGCTTCAACATTTGCCCTGACCAGTTCCTCGTGAACTTTCCTAAGAGCTGTGATATCCCTTGATATGGTCAGTGCTCCGATTATATCCCCTTTTTCATTTTTTACAGTTACCGATCTGGTCGAAAGATTCACATAATGTCCATCCCTATGCTTTATACCGAGTTCGGTCTCAAAAAATCCATTTTTTCGTAGTGCCTCAATTCTGTCATTCTCATATTGTGAATCATCTGGATGCACCAATTCCTTCGTATTCAGGGCATTATACTGCTCCTTTGTAAGTCCGATCATGGAATAGAAGGCTGAATTTGCATATTTCAGGTTCCAGTCCCTGTCATAAAACGATATCCCATCATCGGCTGACTGGATCAGGCTCTTGTAGAACATTTCGGAATATGAATATTCGCGGGTTATTGTTTCTTTCTCGATCGATAGATTCTTGTTGGTTTTCTGAAGTTCGGAATTAATCTCTTCTATCTGCCTGTTCCGGTCCCTTAATTCCCTGTTGGCGTTCCTCAGTTTGGCTGAAAAGAACAGCACCAGGACACACATAACTATCACTGCTCCAACAAGTGTAAGAATAAAACCTGACACGGAAATTGATAAGATTGATGTATATCCCGGTGACTCTGAAAGTGTACCGGCGAATGTGGTAACAGAGAAAGGCATCAGGGCAGCCATGACTGAAATAAATGGAATAGACCGACTGGGCAGCCTGGTTCCGACAAACCTGAAACGCCTTTTCATGAAACAACAACTTAGATTCTAGACCCTAATTAACTTTCAATCTCCTAATATTACTCAAATATAGAGATTCGTGTATTAACTGACTTCAATTAATGAACAAATTATTACACAAAAAATGTTAAATTGCAAACAAATGTCATGCAGAGATGGAAATAGGGAAAAATAGCTTTTCGGGAGGAAGGCGATACAGGAACGATGATATTACAGTCTATTGGAAGCCTGAAGCCTGCGTGCATGCATCTTACTGTTACAGGGAGCTGATAGAAGTTTTCGATCCGGGGAGAAGGCCATGGGTTGATATGAATGGAGCCTCAACGGAGAGGATCATCGAAGTTGTGAACATGTGTCCGACTGAAGCGCTTTCCTGGAAATGGAATGATGAGGGAAAGAACAAAGAGATAAGTGCTGATCAGACCAATCATGTATTGTTCAGAAGGCCCGAACTTCTGAAAGAAACCGAACCCACGGAGCAGGAAAACCCTGTCTCAGTAAAGATCATGAAGGACGGGCCGATAGTCATTAAAGGTGACTTTACCCTCAATTACAGCGGTAACAGAAAAGAAATGAAGCATGGAATAATTTCGTTGTGCCGATGCGGAGCCAGTAATCAAATGCCATTCTGCGATGGTATGCACAGAAAAATAGGTTTTGAAGACGATTAAGAATTATGGAAAGAGAAAACGAAAAGAACAGCACTGCCATAGTGGAGGTTATTGATAATGGTCCACTGAAAATAACCGGACAGATAATGTTAAGGGACCTGAAGAAGGATATTACCGACACTATTACTGAAGTGTACCTCTGCAGGTGCGGCCGTTCATGCAATAAGCCCTATTGCGATGATTCGCATTTAAACTAACCTCGCCTTATCTGCCTGATAGGACCTCACTAATCTTTTCTGCAGCCTCACCAAATGAGATCGCAGAAATGACCGACAATCCGGAGTTTTTGATTATTTCCCTTGCCTCGGATGCATTGGTTCCCTGGAGCCTCACAACCACGGGAATTTTTATTTCGCCTATCGACTTATAAGCTTCCACAACCCCGTTGGCTACCCTGTCGCACCTTACGATCCCGCCGAAAATATTGATCAGAATCGCTTTTACCGCAGGATCTTTAAGAATGATCCTGAAACCGGCTTCGACTGTCTCTGCACTTGCTCCGCCTCCGACATCCAGAAAATTTGCAGGTGATCCTCCGGAGAGCTTGATAATATCCATTGTTGCCATTGCAAGACCGGCGCCGTTCACCATGCATCCTACATTGCCGTCGAGCCTGACATAGTTAAGATTGAATTTACCGGCCTCCACCTCAACCGGATCCTCTTCATTCAGATCCCTCATTTCTGCAAGCTCAGGATGTCTGAACAGGGCATTATCGTCCAGGATAAGCTTGCAGTCAACGGCAAGGACCCTCTGGTCGCTGGTTTTTAGAACAGGATTGATTTCAAGAAGCTGGGCATCGCAGCCTGTAAAAGCCTCATAGATACCAATAATGAATTTCTGCATGTTTGCGAAAGCTTTTCCCCGGAGTCCCAGGTTGAAAGCTATGTTCCGTGTATTGAACGGCTTAATGCCGGTAACAGGTGATATCTCCTCGGTAAATATGCGGTCCGGAGTTTTTTCTGCAACCTGCTCAATGTCCATCCCTCCATCCGGTGAATACATGAGAACATACCTGCCGCTTTTCCTGTTCAGCAGGATACTCATGTAGAACTCCTCCGTTCTGGTTTCTCCAGGATAATATACATCCTGGGCTATTAACACCTTGTTCACCTTCCTTCCTGCAGGTCCGGTCTGAGGGGTAACTAAAGTCATTCCCAGTATATTGCCTGCAATAGTGCCCACCTCCTCAACCGACTTTGCGAGCTTCACCCCGCCTCCCTTGCCCCTTCCTCCCGCATGTATCTGTGCCTTTACAACAAAATATTCAGTATTGAATTTCTCCTGCATCTGTCTGGCTACCATCATGGCCTGATCAGCCGTCAATGCTACGAATCCTTCCTGAATATCAACATCGTAGGCTTTAAGGATCGATTTACCCTGGTACTCATGAGTATTCATTCTATGATTATTTATTATGAACCTTGAATTGTTCTCATTGTCAATGAGGGAAATTTAGAAAAATAAATGGATATTATGCCTATTTTTAGCATAAAAAGGATGCGGAAACTTCTTAACAGTGAACTTGGAAGAAAAAGTATCGAAGAGTTCAGAAAAGCTGAAAAATCGATGTTTGTAATAGTCCTCGATAATGTCAGGAGCCATAACAATGTAGGATCGATTTTCAGGACGGCTGATGCATTCCTCACAAGGAAGATATTTTTATGCGGTATAACGCCAACGCCTCCGCACAGGGATATTCAGAAAACAGCTCTGGGTGCAACCGGATCGGTTGATTGGAAATACTGTGAAAAATCCGTGGATGCAGTTCTGGGATTAAAGTCGGGAGGTTTCATCATAATGGGTGTGGAACAGGTGGCAGGTGCGGTTGAACTGCAGGACATCAGAATCGAAAAGGGACAAAAATATGCCCTGATTTTCGGACATGAGGTAAATGGTGTCGATCAGGAAGTCCTTGACCTGTGCGATATATGTATCGAGATACCGCAGTTCGGAACAAAGCATTCTTTCAATATTGCGGTAAGTGCCGGGATAGTGTTGTGGGAATTAAATAAAAAGGGCGTTGCATGCAACGCCCCTTCATATTAATTATGATCGTTTATTATTGAACTAATCCTGTAAATGCACTGTCAGAGAAGAATTTTGCGAATTCCAGGTCTGTTTTTGCATATGCTTTCCATTCAGGTTTGAAACCAATAGCCTCTTTCAGACCGCTGGCCATATAGGTTTTGTCGTCGAGACGCGCGCCAACGATTGCTTTCAGATAAGAAGGATTGCCGCTTTCTTCCCTTTCAGTCATACTGTCGAGAGTAGCTTTAGCTTTGCTGACATCACCCTTAAGAACCTGGGCAAGGGCAAGGTTGAAAGATGGTTCTGTACCAAATAAGTTAACAGCTTTATCATATTCGCCTTTTGTTATTGCAATAACGCCAAGTCCCCATTTTGATTCAGGAGTAGCAGCGGTCATCGAGTTGAATACTTCTTCTGCTTTTATCATGTCACCCTTGAGAATGTATGCAAATGCCGTATTGTTCTTAACGACATCATTATTCTCAATTGCTTTTGCTTTATCGAGAGCGACAAGAGCTTCATCAGCTTTACCCTGGCTTAACAGTACCGTGCCTACGTTATTATGGGCTCTGATTTCTTTCGGATTGGTCTCAGCAACAGCCTTATAGAATGTAAGTTTCTCATTGTCATCCGTTGTCAGGGCTCCGGCATGAAGCATTTCCTCGAGGTTGAGAGCCTTTGGATCAGCTTTCATCTGTGCAAGTATCTCCTCATCTGTGCGGCCAATGTTTTCAACATTGACCATCAATTTTGACCTTCTCAGTTTTGGAAGAACATCGGTTTTGAGAGCTTCAAATGCTGATGACATGTTTTTGATCTCTTTTTCACGGACTTCAGGATCGGAATACATTGAAAGAACTCTCAGAATCAGATCCTTGTCCTGAATTGTTGAATTTTCAACCTCGGTTTTGAATCCATCCCAGTCTTCAGCTGTTGTCAGCGAACTGAAAAATCCTTCAGCTTTTGCAGCTTCAATTTTGTCAAATTCCTTCTTGAACACTTTATCAGCAGATGTACCTCTTTTTCCTGAAAGTTTTTCATTCTCATCGAATTTACCATCAGGAGAAGCATAAGAACTTACGACTGCGCCTTTAAGTTGTTTATTGGGATCGACACTCACCGTAGCAATATATTCCTTCAGAAGTGTAACATCCTCGCCTTTCAATTCAGTACTGCGGATATTTGCCTGATTAATAACGTAATTTATGTCAGCCACTTTTGTTTCAGGGATAATCCTGACATAGTTGTCTTTCATAACGATTGCCCTTGCATGTTTTTCAACAAGGGTCGAAGTAGCAATAACTCCATCAGCAAGCTTAACAGGTTCAAAGTCGAGACTTTTTTCTTTAACAGTGGCAGTTGTCCTCAGAACGAGTTCTGACATTTTCATTGCATCCTTATAAGGAATTGCGTCAGTATAAGTGAAATCACCACCGGTGTATGTGATCACTTTGTTATTGGCAGTAACTTTTTCTCCCTGAAGAACCTGTACTTTTTCAAAAGCTGTTTCTCCACCTGTATAGGTAAGAACCGGAGTGACAGCAAGAGTTGCTTTCTTGTTAAAATACTTCTCCGGGAAAGTGCCTTTGATGGTAACATTTACCAGGCCGCCGTGTGCTTCAAGAACTTTGGGGGTAACTTCATACTTGATGTCGCCAGCCTCTTTTTTCATTTTATTCAGACCGCTGCAACTGGATAAAAAGGCAGCTGCGAGGATAAGGATAAAATAGCTTCTGATTTTTTTCATAGTCTAATTTGTTGTTTGTTTATGATCACTGGTTTGATTCTTTACTTGAAAATTTAAAGAAAGTTTCAATATAAGCGCAAATTTAAGATAAAATTAAATAAAACAAAACGACTATCGGCAATGATTGTTAATATTTATTGAATTTGTGTCACACAGGCCGTTAAAGATCAATTAAATAAATATTCCTTTTCATACTGCATCACACGTCGTTGATAGAATTCAAATATGATGCCTGAGGTACAAAGTTGATCATTTGCGGGGAAAATAGTGTTACATAATTGCGACAATAAGTTACACTATTCACACATTTGAATACCTTCAGACCAGCAGACATATATTTGCATTCATCTCGTGCTCATAATAGCAATTACAAAATTACTTTATTCAAAGCTACAGGGTATTCGACTGAAAAAATTGTGTCGGTAATTTTCCAATAATGATTTTCATCAGCTACAAAATCCATCTCATTTATATCTATAACAAGATATCTGATTCCGCTATTCTGTCTGAAAAAGGTGAAATATCCGTCCTGTATTTTCCGTAGATAATCCTCTGTAATTGATTTTTCATATTCGCGTCCACGGTTCCTGATATTCTTCAGAAGTCTGTCGGGATTGATATGGAGATAAACATAAATATCAGGTTTTGGCAGGGATCCATATATTATATAAAAAATCTGCCTGTAAAGGTTATATTCATCTCCGTTCAATGTCGACGCAGCGAATACCAGCGATTTCATGAAGTAGTAATCGGCGATGGTGAACGACCTGAAAATATCCCTGGATCCGAGTTCATCATTTAGCTGCTTATACCGGCTGGCAAGAAATGAAAGCTCGAGGGGAAATGAATATTTACCGGGATCCTGGTAAAATTTCGGCAGAAACGGATTGTCTGCAAACTGTTCCAGGATCAGCCGGGCATTGAATTGTTCAGCAATCCTGGTTGCAAGGGTTGTTTTACCTGCACCAATATTACCTTCAATGACTACGTAATTGTATTTGGCCTCCATTGTGCATTTATGATATACCAAATATACAAAATGCCATGGACACGATCATATAAATATAAAAGGGTGTTGCATGCTATACCCCTACGATATTCTAACGGTGATCGTCCTGTCTTCTGTTGTCGCTGTCATCTTCCCGTGGCGGTCTTGGAAGAAGAACTTTTCTTGATAGTTTCAGTTTACCTGTTTTGGGATCAATTTCTATCAGTTTGACATCAATTATATCACCCTCCTTAAGTACTTCGTCGACCGTTCTTATCTTCTTCCAGTCGATCTCAGAAATATGAAGCAATCCGTCCTTGTTCGGCAGGATCTCAACAAATGCTCCAAACTGTACTATTGTCTTGACCTTACCCTTGTAGATCTGGCCCACTTCAGGAACCGCAACAATTTTTTTCACCCAGTTGAGAGCAGCTGTAATGGCTTCCTTGTTTTCACCAAAAATATTCACATCACCATGTCCGTCAACCTCCTCAACGATTATTGTCGTACCGGTCTCACGCTGGATCTCCTGTATGACTTTCCCGCCCGGGCCGATCAGGGCGCCAATAAGCTCCTTAGGTATTGTAAGCATTTCGATCCTTGGAGCATGAGGTTTAAGTTCGGGCCTTGGTTCTGCAATTGTATCCTTCATTATATTGAGGATATGAAGTCTGCCTGCCCTGGCCTGTTCAAGGGCCCTGGTCAGAACCTCGAACGATAAACCCTCAACTTTGATATCCATCTGTGTTGCCGTGATTCCGTCGCGGGTACCGGTTACCTTGAAATCCATATCCCCCAGGTGATCTTCATCGCCAAGGATATCGGAAAGGATCGCATATTTATCCGAATCTTTATCGGTTATCAAACCCATTGCAATCCCTGAAACAGGTTTGCTGATCCTGATGCCGGCATCCATAAGCGCAAGTGTACCGGCACATACTGTTGCCATCGAAGATGATCCGTTAGATTCGAGTATGTCAGATACAATCCTGATGGCATATGGATTTTCGGTATCCGGAGGCATCATGTTCTTCAATGCCCTGTGTGCAAGGTTTCCGTGCCCTATTTCCCTGCGACTGATGCCCCTGGGAGCTTTTGCCTCCCCGGTTGAAAAAGGCGGAAAATTGTAGTGCAGGGTAAATTTTTCAGTACCCTTATTGAGTACATCATCTATTATCTTCTCATCGAGCTTTGTGCCAAGTGTCACCGTTGTAAGGGATTGCGTTTCACCTCTTGTGAAAAGAGCCGAACCATGGGTTGCAGGCAGAGGATCTATTTCGCAAACTATTGGCCTGATCTGGTCAGGTTTTCTGCCGTCGAGACGGATGTTCTCGTCAAGGACCAGACGTCTTGAAGCCTCTTTCACCACCTGGTGATAATATCTTTTAGCAAGAGTATCATTGACGGAATCTTTGTCGGTGTACTGAGAGAGAAATTCTGAGATCACAGCATCGAAAGCATCTTCCCTTATGTGCTTGTCAGTACCGGCTTTGGCAGCCTGATAGCATTTATCATATGTTTCAACCCAGATTTTCTTCTTCAGCTCCTCATCGTTTTCTTCATGGGAGTATTCGCGCTTCACTGTTTTGCCTAGCTCAGCGGCAAATTCCATCTGGGCCTGGCACTGAACTTTTATTGCCTTGTGAGCAATCCTGAGCGCTTCTATCATATCGGCTTCCGAAACTTCCTTCATTTCTCCCTCAACCATCAGGATATTCTCGAAGGTAGCTCCGACCATCAGGTCGATATCGGCTTCCTTCAACTGGGTAGCAGTGGGATTGATGACAAAATTGTTGTTGATCCTGGCAACTCTGACTTCTGACATAGGGCCGTTAAAGGGAATGTCGGACAAAGCCAGGGCGGCCGAGGCTGCCAGTCCGGCCAGAGCATCAGGTATAATGTCCATATCGGCTGATATCAGATTGACCGTGACGAAGGTTTCAGCATGAAAATCATCAGGAAAGAGGGGTCTTAATGCCCTGTCGACCAGCCTTGAGATCAGGATCTCATAATCCGATGGCCGTGATTCCCTCTTCAGAAATCCGCCCGGGATGCGGCCTGAAGAAGCATATTTTTCCTTATATTCAACCGAGAGAGGCATAAAATCAGTATCTTCCTTCGCCTCTTTTGCTGACACCACCGTGGCAAGAAGCATTGTCTTGCCCATCTTCAGCAGAACTGAACCGTCAGCTTGCCTTGCCATTCTCCCAGTCTCAAGGGTTATGATTCTCCCGTCGCCGAGATCGATATTCTTCTCTTTAATATTAAACATTATATAATGATTTTTGATTGCCGAAATTACAATTAATTAAGGATAATATGAAAAAAGGCAATTCAAATTGCCTTTCTCCCTATTTACGTAATTTCAACGCTTTGACTATTTCGCGATAACGCTCTATATCCTTGATCTTCAGATAATCCAAAAGCCTTCTTCTTCTTCCTACAAGCTTTATGAGTGCCCTCTGGGTACTGAAGTCCTTCTTGTTCTTTTTAAGATGTTCGGTAAGATGTGATATCCTGTATGAAAACAATGCGATTTGTCCCTCTGCCGTTCCTGTATCAATCTCAGATGTTCCAAACGTTTTGTAAAACTCTTGCTTCTTCTCGGTAGTCAGATACATGTCTTTAATTAATATGTTGTTTATCCATAAATAAATTGAGTCTCCGATTTTGGAACGCAAAAATAAGGCTTTTTTATGTAAATTATCAAACAATTGACTACTTTTTTTTAAATGTTCTGCAAATATTTCTTTTTATGCCAACGAAATCAGGTTAAAATTATTGTGTCCTCTTACTAAAGACGTAAAGTTACGGGTAAACGTTGCGTCGGATTCTGCTATAGTTCAATATTTTATTAACATTGATAGAGGATTTGTCAATAACCTCCTCCTCCCCCCATTCCCTTTTCCTGATTTCAAAATTACCAGCTCAGGGTTCAAGTATAAGTTTATTTGATTCAATCAGTGACTTTCCGGCACTGATGATCCTGCATCCAATCCTGCAATCGAGGCATCTCCTTTTTCTGCAGTATTCATCCGTAAGTTGGAGAAGAGCCTGTGTATAAAATGCCGATTCCACCTCAACTCCTGCTGATTTCCAATCCCTCGTAAGAGAGTTTGACTCAGGACCAATTTCCTCCAGGAACGAAAGAGCCCTTTCACACACCTCGTGGTTATCATGGAACCTTCCATAAATAAACACTAAAGGTATAACTGCATTGATCAGGAAAAGTTCAATAGCCTGAGTGCCTGTATTTTTTACAACAGACCTGCTTTTCTTTCCAAAAACATAATGATCATGCCAGTAAGATGAAGCGGATACGCCAAACAGGTCCTTAAGCTGCCGGATATTGTCAGCTTCAAGGGTTTTTGAGAACAGACCACCTGCCGTCGATAACAATGCCGCAAGCTGCGAAATCCTGACAGTTGGGAAATTTACCGGTCGCAGCCTGCAGAATTTCCAGAGCCATCCGTGCATTGGCTGAAGGGAGTATTTTGAAGAGAGTATCTTATACTCTTTAAGAAGGTCCTTATAGTATCTTTCCGATAAAGCATCCTTAAACAATCCTTCCTCAAGCATGCCTGCCGTTCCGAAAAGTAATGCCTCAATCTGGAACCTTTTGTCGGAATGCCTGCGAATAATTTTAAATGGAAGGGAAGTGGCGAGCATTTCAAAAGGTTCAGTGTTTACCCGGAAACCAAAATAACGGGAAAGTGTTCTGTAAAACGTTTCATCCCAGTCATTCCCAGTCTCTGCGAATATTTTCATTATGGCATCTGCTTTTGCCTGAAGCCTTTCGATTAGAAGGGAATGGAGCCAGTGCCTTAAATGGAACCTGTCAAAATTCCCTATCTCATTCTGACAGGCAATGATACACGGATTATTTACGAGATCTGAATATTTCTCATATAGCGACAGGTCGAATCTGATCTCGACAGTCAGTAATTCCTCACCCCTGGAGTTAAATACCCTTTTATCATTCTCTGCGACTACGTGAAGGATGACATTGTCGAAT
>DAIUKI010000036.1:0-12811 GCA_036848255.1 Bacteroidales bacterium
TTTTATGACTGCCGGAGGTGCACTTTATAATAATCTTGATTACTCCTTTACTTATGAAAATGAAGACGGGAGCTTTGTTGTAGCTCCAGGTCAGCCTGGAGGCGGAGGGGAAAGACTCAGAAGTCAGCTTTCAACACTCAAAGCAGTTTTCGGAGAAATCGATTTCATAAAAATGAATCCTTTAAATTACACTCAGGAACCCAGGCTTCCGGAATCAGCAACTGTCAGGATACTTGCTGAAGAGGGGGAACAATATCTTGTCTATATCAATAACTGGCACCCTGTAAAGGGGGAACAACCGGTATCTGAAGATTTGGACCTGAATGCTTATAATGTGCCAATTGATTTACCATCCGGCAATTATTCCTGTGAATGGATTGATCCGTTAACTGGTCAGCGAACCGGATTAATTCTCAACAGACATAAAGGAGGTGAACATATATTTATTCCTCCTTCACTGAAAGAGGATCTGGTTCTGTTAATAAAAAAACATCACTGACATGTGGAAAAAAACTACGATTCTTTTCATAACCATTTTATTAAATCCCGCCACTTTCAATCAGGTTGCTTCACAAATTCTGCTTAAAACCTGGGATGTATATGAAATAACGCTTGATTTGAAGGTTGCCGCTTCGAATCCTTACCTGGAAATAGTCCCGGACAAGACTCCGTTTCTGACAGCGCGTTTTACCGGAACTGAAGGAAAGGCATCAGGGAAAATAGTAACAGTTCCCGGATTCTGGGACGGTGACAGGACATGGAAAATAAGATTTGCACCTCCGGCAGGCGGAACCTGGAGATATGAAACATATTCATCCGGTAAAGGACTTTCAGGCAAAAAAGGAATAATAAAAGTCAGTGAATGGACTGAAAAAGAGATAGATGAAAACCCGCTGAGAAGAGGATTGATAACTGTTAACAAATCAGGAGAACGGGGAGGAAGATATTTTACATATTCTGACGGCACTCCCTGCCTGTGGATTGCTGACACATGGTGGGACTGGACAAACAGCCGTATTAAGTTTGAATCATTCAAAAAGCTTGCCGATACAAGAGCTGAACAGGGTTTCAACATCGGCCAGCTGTTCTTTGCCGGAAATGGATGGGGAAAAGAAAGCTCGCTCCTCGATCCTTCCTTTTCAAATCCAAAACTTGAACAGATAAGGAAGGTGGAAGAAATGATAAGGTATGCCAATTCAAAGGGCATAACGGTGTGGATTCATGCCTGGTGGAGCCGCGAAGGCATTGACAAATCGATTGGAGAAGATAATATTATCAGGTGGTGGAAATACGTCATCCACCGTCTGCATGCGTATAATGTCATCTGGGTAATTGCCGGTGAATATAATATGAATAACTATGGCGGATTTCCATTGGAATTCTGGAACAGGCTGGGGAAGATCATAAAAGATGAAGATCCCTGTGAGAGGATTTTAAGCGCCCATCCAACCCCGCCTATGTGGAGCGGTGGTTCAGATGCCCCCCAGTGGTCAACAGACGAAGCCATTCACAGCCAGCCCTGGGTGGATTATAACCAGAGTCAGACCGGTCATGCAAGATGGTGTAATGAGCTTACTCCATGGATAATAACGAATGCATATAATAAACAACCTGCAAAACCGGTAGTGGTTACCGAACCATGGTATGAATTCATCGAAGGTAATCCGACTGCAATGGATATCAGGTTTGGAGCCTGGAGTGCCGTAATGTCGGGAGCAGCCGGACACTCTTACGGAGGCGGACATGTCTGGAGGGTCCATCTGCCTGAACGTCCGACAGGAGTGGGAAGCTGGCCCATGGATACAAGTTTTGCAGCCAATACAATGCTCTATCCGGGAGCCATTTCTGTCGGATACATGGGTAAATTTCTTAGGAACCTTGAATGGTGGAAGCTGGAGCCTCACCCGGAACTTATGCTTGAAAATCCGTCCCCTTTCTGCCTGGCTGATCCGGGCACGGAATATCTGTTTTATCTCAGATACGGCGGGTCGGTTAAAATTGATCTCACAGCTTACCCTGCTTCCTCAGAATTCACATTTTCCTGGACCGATCTTGTTAACAACAGTGAATCAAAAAAGGGTGTGATCAGTGGAGGGTCAATAACAGAAATAAAATGCCCGGAAGATTACCCCGGAACCGTGAATTTCAAGGATTGGGTACTTCATGTCGTGAGAACAGGAGAATAATCAATAATAATGATTCAAAATAATGAAAAGACTAACTCTGCTTATATACTTTATTCTGATATCAGCTATTATTGATGCCAGGCAGATTGAACAGTACACAATTTTTGAACTTGAATTAAAGGGACCTTCTGCTGGGAATCCTTTTACCGAAGTCCAGTTTACGGCTGAGTTCAGGCTGATGAACAGATCCCTAAACTGTGAAGGTTTTTATGACGGAGATGGGCTATACAAAATCAGATTTATGCCGGATGAACCCGGAAACTGGACTTACATTACAAAAAGCAACATTAAAGAGCTTGACTCAAAGCGAGGCAGCTTAACCTGTGTTGGCGCTGCACCCGGAAATCACGGACCCGTAAAAGTCCGGAACACATATGACTTTGGTTATGCTGACGGAATGCCCTTTTATCCTGTCGGAACGACATGTTATGCCTGGGTCCATCAGCCGGAAGAGCTTGTTAACGAGACTCTTGCCACTCTTGCAAAAACTGCTTTCAACAAAATCAGGATGACAGTTATGCCGAAAAACTATGATGTTTACATTAATAACGAACCTCCTTTTTATCCTTTTGAAGGCTCAAAGGAAACTGGCTGGGATTTCTCGAGACCCAATCCTGTCTTTTTCAGGAACTTTGAGCAGAAAATCCTTGAATTGCAGAAGCTTGGCATTGAAGCAGATGTAATCCTTTTCCATCCGTACGATGCGGGAAAATGGAACCTTGATAAAATGAACTCTGAACAGGCTGTTTTTTACCTGAAATACCTTATTGCCCGGATTGCTGCCTTTCGCAATGTGTGGTGGTCGATGGCCAATGAATATGATATAATGAGGAAGTCTGATCAGGAATGGGAAAAGTATTTCAGAATTATTCAGACTTATGATCCTTATTCGCACCTGTCCAGTATCCATAACGGCATGTCGTGGTACAATCATTCCAAACCATGGATAACCCATCTGAGCATTCAGACTGCTTATCTTCAGGATATACAGGACTGGCGGGAACTATACTACAAGCCGGTTATCATAGACGAATGCGTGTATGAAGGCAATATACCGAACGACTGGGGTAACCTGACTCCGGAGGAGATGATGAACCGTTTCTGGATCTCCTGGTGCAGGGGAGCTTACTGCACTCACGGCGAAACCTATATTCATCCTGAAAACATCCTATGGTGGTCAAAAGGAGGTAAGTTGTACGGTAAAAGTCCGGAACGGATTGCTTTTCTTCATAAAATAATGACTGAGACTCCAACTGAAGGAGTACATCCTTTTCATAACATCTGGAACAAAGAGACGTATCTTTTAAAAGAAAATGAATTTTATCTTTACTACTTCGGCAACAGCCAGCAGGCAAAGGCAAGGATCTATCTTCCAAAGAATATTAAGTTCAGACTTGAGGTTATTGATGCATGGAATATGACCATAACACAGGTCGGGGGTGAATTCACAGGTATGACCGAGATTCCACTGCCGGGACTCCCTTATATAGCAGTGAGGGCAATTGCAGTAAATGGCAACAAATGAGAAGAACAGGTCTGTTTTTAATTTTGTTCTTACTTTTTTCCTGTAACAGTAAACAAAAAGCATTGAGAACAATAGAGTTTTCTCTGCTATGGGATTCTGTAAGGGTGCTCCGTAATCCTGACAAAGGCTGGTATCATCACCTTCTTGATAATGGAATCAATAAATATAAAATCAGGAATGACTCGGTTTTCTTTTCATTTCCTGGCATGGACCACCTTTATCTGCGTCTTGCCTGGAGTTACCTTGAACCTGAAGAAGGAATCTTTAACTGGCAGGTTGTTGACACTATTATTGACAAATATATTCCTTTGGGTTATGGTATTTCATTCAGGATAACCAGCAAAGAAACCGGTAAGTTCCCGGGATCAGTAAATCAGGAAATTGCCGGAGTGCAATACGCAACACCTTTTTGGGTTAGAAAAGCCGGGGCGAAAGGGAGTGTTGCCGAAATGTGGGGAACAAAATCATGGGTACCTGATTGGGATGATCCTGTCTACCTGAAAAAGCTTGATACTTTCCATAAAGCATTTGCCGAAAGATATGATGGAAAGCCATGGTTAAGATATGTCGACATAGGCAGTATAGGCGAATGGGGCGAAGGGCATACCAGCTTCTCTACAAAGATTCCTCCTTCTGTAAGCGAGGTAAAAGCAAATATTGACATTTCCCTGAAAAACTATAAAAAGAGTCAGATTGTATGTACTGATGACCTGATTTATTATGGTAAGAATGAAGAGGATGTTAAGTCCTTGCTTGATTATGCATTAACTAACGGGATTTCTCTCCGGGATGACAGTCCGATGGTGGATTGGTATATTAAACAAAATCTGAGCAGCTGGTCTGTGAGTCATCCTCATTTTTATGATCCTTTGTACCTGCAAAAGCCTATTGTTTTTGAACTGCAGCATTATGGAACGGTAAAAGATGATGGAAACTGGCTTGGTCAGAACGGTGCTGATACAATTCCTGTATTTGATCATTCAGGAGCTGAAATTATGCTTCGGGCTATTAGAACTCTGCATGCAACATATATCGGATACCATGGCTACGCTGAGGAATGGTTAAAAGATAACCCAGATCTAACAAAGGAACTTGCAAACAGGTGCGGTTACTGGTATTTCCCGGCAAATATTACCTATCCCAAAAAATTGAAATCCGGTTTGAACTCCATTGAAATGGAGTGGCTTAACCAAGGTGTTGCCCCCGCTTACAATACATTTGCGCTGATATTCCGCTTTGCCTCTGTAACAGATGGCTCAACTTTCGATGTGGTTATTGAAGATTCGGGAAACAAGAACTGGTTGCCGGGTAAAAAGCAAAAAGAACGGTACATTATTGACCTGCCATCGGCACTTAAAAAAGGTGAATATGACATGAAATTTAAACTAATGGAGATAAGCACTGATGCGCAGCACGAAGTGAAGGTGGGCCTGAAGGAAACACTGATTGATGGCGATGGGTTTGCTTTTGTTAGCAATGTTACCCTGCACCGGTAATCAGAAAAAAACTATTCAGGATCAAAACAAAATGACTGATATAAAATTCAATCCGCTGCCTGTAAGTAAACTATGCATTCCAATATATAATGTTCTGGATGAGGCCACTGACAACAAAAAACAAAATAATACGAACAATCTTAAAAATATGGTAATTCTTAATATTTTTAACTGATACTTAATTCATTATGAAAGGAAGAATAATAGTCCTGATCATTATTACTGCCTTCTTCCTGGGTTGCAGTAATCAAACCGACAAGCAAAATGTAGAACAATGGGATGTTTATGAAATAACAATGAACGGCCCCCTTGCAGGAAATCCTTTCATGGAAGTAGAATTAGCTGCAGTTTTCACTAACAAAGATAAAAGTATAAAGGTTCCCGGTTTTTATGACGGGAACGGAACATATCGTATCCGGTTCTCTCCCCCCGAACTGGGGGACTGGACTTACAGGACTGTAAGCAATGTCGATGAACTCAGTGATAAAAAAGGAAAGTTCCTGTGTACACAGCCATCCGGTAAAAATCATGGTCCCGTTAAAGTTGTGAATACTTATTACCTGGAATATTCAGATGGAACGCCTTTCTATTCAGTTGGAACAACTGCTTATCAATGGACAAGTGTGAAACAAAGTATTCAGGATAAAACAATAGAGACTCTTGCGGGAGCACCATTTAATAAAATGCGGATGTGTGTTTTTCCGAAATGGTACAGATATGGAAACGAAACCGAACCATGGATTTATCCCTATAAAAGGGTAGAAGGGAAGAATGATTTTACACAACCCAATTACGAATTCTTTCAAAATTTTGACCATAGAGTTCACCAGCTTCTGGAAATGGGAATTGAGGCGGACGTGATTTTGTTTCATGAATATGATGTCTGGGGTTATTTTGAAATGGGAAATGAGATGAATGAAAGATATGTTCGTTATATGATCGCCCGGATTTCGGCTTACCGGAATGTATGGTGGTCACTGGCGAATGAGTGGGATATTCCCAGGCTTAAGGCAGCGATCGACTGGGAAGGAATAGGGACGTTACTGCAGGAGGAAGATCCTCACCAGCGTTTACGGGGTATCCACAACTGGTATAACAGTGAGGACCACTTTTATGATCATTCCCGGCCGTGGATCACTCACGTATGCGCACAGACATCGCAGTTTTACAATGCAATAAAATGGAGAGAAAAATATAAAAAGCCACTCCTTTTTGATGAGATGAGGTATGAGGGTGATGTGCCCAGCGGCTGGGGTAACCTAACTGCAAAGGAGATGACCAGCTATTTCTGGATGGCCGGCTTAAGCGGTGGTTACGCAACTCACGGGGACACATTCAGGAACGATTCCGATGATTCCACAGAAGTCCGCTGGTGGGGCAAAGGAGGAACTTTGCCGGGAGAAAGCCCCGAAAGGATCAGATTCTTCAGATCTGTTATGGAGAAGGCTCCGGTAAGTGAAATGAAACCTGAGCTTATTGATAATGGCGATCCTGCCAAACTTAACGATAATATCTATATTTTTTCAAAGCCAGGTGATTATTACCTGGTTTATACTGCTGATGCCGGGCAGACTATTGAAATCAAGCTCGATGGGGAAAATGATTTCAAAATGACAATAATCAATACATGGGACATGCAGACCATCGAAGAACGCACTGCGAAACCGGGAATATTAAAATATGAAACTGTTTCCCCATATACCCTGTTAAAATTTGAGAAAGAATAACATGATCTCTGATATAAATAAAATATGATACGCGTTAATTACAATTCACTGCTTATCATTAGCTGACGGTTTTTTCAAAGCACCCGGCATCAATCCCCAGGTGCTGATAATCGGAGAGAGAAAATGGCAATAAATCAAATCTGTTTTATACACACTTAAATGAAAAAAATATTTACTTCCGCTTGTTTCATCACAATCTTTTCCGCAATAAGTGCCCAGGTTGTCTGGCTCGACGCCGACACCGGAAATGAAATGGACGATCTTTATGCCATTGCAAGGCTTGTTAAGGAAGCTGGTATAAAAATCGCAGGGATAAGTTCTGCGCATTTCAATAATCCCGATCTGCTTGTTTTTGAAAAATGGAATGCATACGAAACAAGAGGATTGAATGCTGTTGCTGAGAGTCAGCGTCTTAACGAAGAGATACTGAATGCTCTGGGACGGACAGACATTCCGCACCCGGTTGGAGCAGACCGTCAGGTCGGAAGAGCCTGGGGCGGAAAAGATCCACGCGATTCTCCGGCTGCAAGGGCAATTATATCTGCCGTTAAATCCCTGCCCGAGGGCCAGAAGCTTGATATAATCACCATTGGAGCAGTAACGAACCTGGCCTCGGCTATCATTCTGAACCCGGAAATAATCAATAAAATCAGATGTTTTACCCTTGGTGCAAGCTATAAGGCCGACAAAAACATCTGGAACAAAAATGAATTCAATGTCAGAAACGATCTTAACGGGTTTGATTACATACTCGATTGCGGAGGTCTTGACCTCACAATCATGCCCCTGGAAACAGCCTGGCCACTGCAGTTTGACCGTGATAATACATACTCGAGGCTGAATGAAAATATTGAAATCGAAAGAATACTTAAAAAGCGCTGGATGGAGCAGAATCCTCAGGACAAAAACCGGATTATGTGGGATCTTGCCCTCGTGGAAGCCTTCCTTCATCCTGATAAAGCTACCCTTAAGGAAGTTATGACTCCTCCGGAAAACACTCAGCGGATCATAAAGGTTTTCACCAATATCGATGCCGAAAGTCTTTCAAAAGATTTCTGGGAAACCGTTAAACAATAAGCATAATTTAACTACTACCATATATCAGGTCAGGATAGCAATAAAAAGAGAATCAATATTACGAAATACTTTAAAAATGGACCGCAGAAAATTTATCCGTGAAACTTCGCTAACCTCGGCAGGACTCGGACTGAACGCAATTATTCCGTCAGCTGCCTGGACATCAGGTGTGTCTCCAAATGATACGCTTAATGTGGGACTTATCGGATGCAGAAATATGGGCTTCGGGATACTTCAGCACCACCTTTCAATTCCCGGAGTCAGTTGCGTGGCGCTGTGCGATGTTGATGAAAAAGTGTTGAATGACAAGGCCACAGACGTACAGAAAAACTATAATCAGAAACCTGCACTGTACAAAGACTTCCGAAAACTTCTTGAAAGAAAGGATATAGATGCTGTCATTATCGGAACACCAGATCACTGGCACTGTCTTTTATCTGTTTTTGCCCTGCAATCAGGTAAGCACGTCTATGTGGAGAAGCCAATGGCCAATACCATTGCTGAATGTGCCATTATGGTAAAAGCCGCCGATTATCATAATAAACTAATTGTACAGGTGGGCCAGCAGCAACGCAGCGGGTTCATTTTCCAGAAAGCCGTGGAGCTCATTAAAGGTGGCTCTATCGGAAAACTTCGCCGGGTAAATATCTGGGCTAATTTCGAATATGGTGTCGGACAGCGAATAGTTCCTGATGAACCTGTTCCTGAAGGTGTGGATTTTAATATGTGGTTAGGACCTGCACCGCAAAGAACATTCAACATAACCCGTTTTCACGGATCATGGCGCCATTTCTGGGATTATGGCGGCGGCCTGATGTCAGACTGGGGTGTACACCTTCTCGATATTGCACTCTGGGCCGGTGATATAAAAGTGCCACCTGAGAAAGTGCTGGTCTACGGGGCTAATACATTTCCCGAACCAAGAAGCAGGGAAACATTCGATTCGATGACTATTGTTTATCCCAAAAATAGTTTTGTGATCAACTGGGATATGACCGGAGGAATTGCCAGGGGGCCTTATGATTCATCATACGGGCTTGCTTTCATCGGAGATAACGGAACACTGGTCGTCGACCGTTCAAAACTGATTCTCTATCCCGAATGGGATGGTCAGGGGAAAAAACCGAAAACCGACGAATACAAGTTCACCGAAGGCAGAGAATCTCACGGAGAACATGTGAAGAATTTCATAGAATGCATCAGGAGTGGCAACAAACAGGCCTGCCCCCCTGAAACAGCAAGGATTGCAGCCCTCCATGTGCATATTCCGAATATTGCCGCCCGCTGCGGAGAATCCGTCCTGCTATGGGACAATACCAGTAACCGCTTCACCAATAGCGAAAAAGCCAACACTTTTATCACTCCGGTTTACAGACAACCATGGAAACTGCCGGAGTATTAGCGCAGGGCTCAGGCCGAAGGCACTGACCGAGGAACGAGCGTCAGTGGCGCAGAGCTTCCTCCTGACTCTGCGAGAAATAAGAACTCATAACACACAATAAGATGATAACAAGACGTAAATTTATTACAGGATCAGCAGCAGCAATCGTTTCGACGTCATTTGCGACTGATATCTTCTCTATTCATCTGCAGAACAGGCTTAAAGACTTTGGCTTTATTTCAGGAATCCTTGATAAGGAACTCAAAGGCGACTGGAAAGCTGTTCTCAGACTGGCAGCCTCATTCGGATACACCGAAATTGAAACAGGAAATTACCTGGGTGAATCGGCTGAGAGCTATCTTGCCTTTCTTAATGATATCGGACTTAAGCCTGTTGCCGGCGGAATAAATTTCACCGCCGGTGATGAGGAACTTATGAAGAGCTTTGATCTTATCAGGAAACTTGAGATGAAAATTGCAGTTACATACTGGCCATGGTTTACAGGAGGTCCGTTCAGTTTTGATGATTGCAGGAAAAGTGCGGAAAGGCTGAATTTCCTGGGGCAAAAATGCCATGAGAATGATCTCTCATTCTGCTGGCATAATCACGACAAGGAATTCGTACCTATGGCAGAAGGCCTTCCCTTTGATTACCTGATGACCAACACCGACAGCAAACTTGTAAAATGCGAGCTCGATATATACTGGGCTGCAAAGGGAGGGGCCGAACCGCTGTCACTCCTTAAAAAATATAATGGAAGATATTTAATCCTGCACGTAAAAGATATGGCCCGCGGTGAAGCAATGGATTTTGAATGTCCGGGCAGCGGTATAATCGATTTTGCCCCGATATTCAGGGAAGCCTTTTCTCAGGGCATTGGACACTATATGGTTGAACGGGATAATGTCCCGGATGGAATTGCCTGCCTGAAATCGTCATCTGAATATCTCAAGAACATCACCTTCTGATAAATTGCAGAATGAACAAAAAACAACTTTATCATAACCTTTTAAGAGGGAAAATCAATAAAGAAAGAGTCTTCTTCCGGCCGATACTAATGCATTTTGCAGCCAGGTTCAACAATACAACTTATGGCAAATTTGCTTCAGATTACAAAGTTCTTGTTGAAAGCAATATCCGCGCTATGGAATATTTTGATACCGATATGGTATCACTTATTTCAGATCCTTACCGTGAAACTTCTGCGTTTGGCGCCCCAATTGAATATATTGATGAAGGAGTTCCAAGATGTCTGGAAAAGATAGTTAAAACGATGGATGATGTCAGGAACCTTCCTTCTCCCGATGTTTCTAAATGCGTACGCACTCTTGACAGGATTAAGGGAGCTCAATATTTTCAGAAATTACTTAAAGACACGGTACCTGTAAGCGGATGGATAGAGGGTCCACTGGCAGAAGCCTGCGATCTGGCAGGTGTCAGCGAGATGCTGCTTAATTTGATGATCGACCCTGATTTCTCCAATATACTGATGGATAAATGCATGATAACCGCAAAAGATTTCGCAAAAGCCCAGATTGAGGCAGGCTGCGACCTGATCGGAATTGGCGATGCCATATGCTCACAAATTGATAAAGACAGCTACGACCTGTATGTTAAGGAGAGACATCGTGAGTTAATATCTTTTGTTCATGAATGCGGTGCATCTGTAAAACTGCATATCTGCGGTAATATTACACATCTGCTGGAGTCCCTGAAAGATGTTAATACTGATATAATCGATCTCGACTGGCAGGTCGATCCGGATCTTGCCAGAAATATACTTGGTAATGAGGTTGTACTGGGAGGTAATATAAATCCGGTACTTGTGCAGGATAAATCAGAGGAAGAGGTATATAACCTTTCCCGTGCACTGGTTGATAGGTATAAAGATGAGAAATACTTACTCGCTGCCGGTTGTGAAATAACGGTTTTAACTCCTCATCAGAACCTTATGGCCATGAGAAGAGCTTCAATCCTCTAATCGATGTTATTAATCCCGGATTGCTTCCCGGGCCTGCCATGGAAAGGATTTCCGGATTAAAGATTAATAACCAGTCCAACCGCAGCGTAATGAAACAAGGCAAAATTGTAAACCTCATCATTGTCTGCACCACCTTCAAGCAACCGGTATCCGGTCTTTATTCCAATATGGTCCGAAAGCCTGAACTGTGCGGCAATAAGAATATCTTCGGCCCTTCCCTGTGGTGCCGCAAGAGCATCGCCCTCGAAAAGAAACGATAATTTATCATATGCTTTCCATTCCAGTCTGAAGTTTATGATCGGGACAAATCCGACGTTGGTTTTTTCACTGAAGGGACCTGGGGATGAAAGAGATATTTCAGCATCCCTGATCTTTGCAGTGAGGCCAAGACCAAATTCGAATCCTGGTTTTTCAATAATATCATACCGGTATGTCAGTCTGTAAGAATTGAACTTATAAAATCCGATAAGAGTTGTATTTGCAGGAAATACAACTCCCTCAAATGATAAATCCCTGTTTACACTGCCATCTGATTTAACAGTAAGAGGTGCATAAAGCAATGATACATTGTGACGGGTACCAAAAGTATAACCGGCTCTTAAACGGTAAAACACTTTTGGGGAGGCATCGAGCTCCTTGCTTAATGAGAATAGAGTTCCCTGATCACCCGGAATCCGGACATCATTATACCCTGAAAATACGACTCCGGACTCCAGGTCAATTAATACCTGAGCTTTCAGTGATGATAATCCTGATAAAAGAAAAACAGAAAATAGAGCAATGATTATTAAATATATCCTTTTCATATACCTGGTTAGATTAATTTACACATCAAACAAATTAAATGTACAAATAGTTCTTTAAGTGATCTGCAGGGAATAATATAGGTGTGAAATGATATCGTCATTTTGGAAATGCTATTCAGAAATCAATAACTACATTCCTTTGTTCTTTCTTTGTTACTCTTAGTAAACCACCACCACTCAATTCACTCCATACCCAACCGATATCAGACTTATTATCAACTTCATGAAGAACAATTCTATCGGCAGTTACCCTTGAAGGTTTCTGATTAAGCCGGAGCACTTCGGTCGATTTATTGTCAAAAGTCTCATACTCAACCGAACCAGGTGAATAGACTATCGAGGTCACAACAGAAGAACTCCCAAGAAGGTGATTTTCACCGGCCGGAGCCAGTTCAGGGTTCACCGCCATTGCCCGGAGGTAATGTCTTACGTAGTCTCCGTACCCGTCAGTCAGCCATACATCATCCCGGATATACCGGTTCCTACCGTCCGAAGCTACCGTATAAGTTGCCCAGTTAAGAGTGCGGATTGCATTTTCAGTGAAGGTGGTGTCGCCGGATAAAGCTCCATACATAAGTTCAACTGATGCCTGTCTGGATGAGTGACTGTTGCCGGGAACCCGGTAAACGGTC
>DAIUKI010000037.1:0-12715 GCA_036848255.1 Bacteroidales bacterium
CTCTTCCGATCTCTCCTCGTAATGACCCGGCATTCCTGATGGTTTCATTAGTCTGTTCCACGTGGAACATTACCTTCCAAGATACATCAACAATATGTTCACATCAGAAGGCGATACTCCACTTATCCTTCCTGCTTGTCCTATGCTCGTGGGCTTTATTCTGTCAAGCTTTTGCCTGCCTTCAGTAGATATTGATAATAATTCCGAGTAATTAATATCTTCTGGTATTCTAACTTTTTCCAGACGCTGAATTTTCTCTGCAATTATTCTTTCTCTCTGGATATAACCTTCATACTTTATCCTGATCTCGGCCGACTCCAAAACTTCATCTTTTAAACCTGTCTCAGTAAGCTCGTTCAAAAACTCATCTGCAATTACACTTAACAGAATTCCGAGATTTATCTGTGGTCGCATAGCAATTGTAATTGCTTTGCTTTTTTGTGATATTTTACTTGTTCCTGAATCATCCAGCAGCTTGTTTATTTCTTCCGGGTTAATGCTATGATGTTCTAGTGTCGAAATTATTTTCCCGACCATCCTTTCCTTCACTTTGAGTCTGTCAACTCTGTCCCTACCTGCCAGTCCAAATTCATGGCTTTTAGTCGTCAGTCTTTCATCAGCATTATCCTGTCTCAGTAAAATCCTGTATTCAGCTCTTGCCGTAAACATTCTGTAGGGTTCATCTATCCCCTTTGTTACAAGGTCATCAATTAGCACTCCTGTATAAGATTCATCCCTGCCCAAAACGACTTCTGGCTTTCCTCTCAGTTTCAGCACCGCATTTATTCCTGCCATCAATCCCTGTGCACCCGCCTCCTCATAACCTGTTGTTCCATTGATCTGACCTGCGAAATATAGCCCTTCTATTCTCTTTGTTTCAAGGCTGTGCTTTAACTGAGTTGGTTGGAAGAAATCATATTCAATCGCATAACCGGGCCTGAAAATCTCTGCATGTTCCAATCCTTTTACTTTCCTGAGCGCCCTGAGTTGAACCTCCATAGGCAGACTGCTTGAGAAACCATTTATGTAATATTCCATTGTTTCCCTTCCTTCCGGCTCAATGAAAAGCTGGTGAGCTTCCCGTTCGCTGAAGGTTACAATTTTGTCTTCGATGCTTGGACAATATCTGGGTCCTCTTCCCTTTATCCTACCTGTAAAAAGCGGGCTGAATTCAAGTCCCTTTCTTAATTCCTCATGAACCTCTTCATTTGTATGAGTTATGAAGCAACTCATCTGATCCCGTAACTTATCTCCGACACCCAGATATGAAAAGGTCCTCCCCTCCATATCTCCTTTTTGCTCGGTCATCAATGAGAAATCAATCGTACGTCCATCGATTCTTGCACTTGTCCCTGTCTTGAGCCGTTCCACTGAAAAGCCCAGTCCACGAAGCTGATCGCTTATTCCCGTAGATGCTTCATCTCCCGATCTTCCACCTGTTTTATTCCTGAATCCAACATGCATCAATCCGTTAAGAAACGTCCCGTTTGTAAGAATGACTGCCTTTGCCCGGAACTGCGTCCCAAAACTTGTTTCAACACCGACCGCTTTGCTATCTTCTATCAGTAATTTGTCAGCCTTTTCCTGCCAAATGAACAGGTTACCGGTTTTTTCAAGAACCTTTCTCCATTCCATACTGAATCTCTGTCTGTCGCACTGTGCACGAGGGCTCCACATTGCCGGACCTTTGGACCTGTTTAACATCCTGAATTGTATCATGCTTCTGTCAGTAATTATCCCGCTCATTCCTCCCAAAGCGTCTATTTCTCTGATAATCTGACCTTTGGCGATACCACCCATAGCCGGATTGCATGACATCTGGGCAAGCTTTGTCATGTCCATGGTTATCAGAAGCGTCCTCGCGCCCATTTCAGCTGCAGCATGAGCCGCCTCACAACCCGCATGGCCACCCCCCACAACTATTATGTCATAACTAAAGCTCATTCATTCCCTTTCATATATTCCTTTACCAGTTGCTCCTGCCTTGTGAACATTTCTTCTCTCTCGGTTTCACTCCCATCCAGGTATCCACATAAATGAAGCGTTCCATGGATCATGACCCTTACAAGCTCCTCCTTAATTCCGTTACCGTACAAAGCTGCGTTCCTGCAGATTGTTTCAAAACCCAGATAAATTTCTCCCTGAACCTCTCCCGCCTCTGACAAATCAAAAGAAATAACATCTGTATGGTAGTCATGGTTCAGGAATTTCCTGTTTATTTCCAGCATTGTTTCATCACCGGTAAGAATAAAAATAAGGTCACCCGGGATTTTATTCTCACCTGTAATGACCTTACCCAGAAATATTTTAAGTTCTTCTGTCTTGCGGATCCTATACTTTATTTTCTCATAATAAAATCTGATTTTCAATTAGATACCTCCTTAAAGCTCATAGTTACACTATTTCCCTTCTCGTTGAATTTAATCGAATCGGACAATTTTGTCATCAGGAAAACACCCCTTCCACTCAGTGCTTCAATGTTTTCAGGCATTGTCGGATCAGGAATACCTGACGGATCAAATCCTTCACCCTCATCCGTCACTGTAATTATCATTTCATCATTATTATATTCGATCGCCACATCTACAAGCTTATTTGGATTGTCCTTATTCCCATGCTTTATGGCGTTATTGACAGCTTCCAGTGTCGCTACCAGAATTTTTCCGTAATTATCCTGGTTGATGCCGATTGAACTTGTTATTTCATCAACAGCATTCTCGATTATCCTCAGGTTACTCATCCTGGATTCCACTTTCAACCTTTTATACATTTTTGCCATTCCCAGCAATTTTTCATTTTAATTTGCAAAAGTTATGCAATTTCTAATTTTTTTTCGAGATCCACAATTCAGGATCCAATTTAAGTCTTTCTTCAAATACATAAAACTTCAAAATTGACTTGTTTCCATTTTCTGAATCACTGAAAACCTTTCCTAACTCCTGTTTTGTCTCTATTTTATCTCCCTGCTTTACTCTCACACTCACAATATTTTGATAGACAGTAAGGTATTTCCCATGCCGTATGATCACGGCCATATTGGCTCCACGGATAGAAAAAACTCTTGCCACTTCGCCCTTAAATACACTTCTGACGGCTGTTTCTCCCGAGCTGGTGATCTCAATATCTGAATTATCTTCAGTGACATATTTCAGCACAGGATGTTTCTGAGCACCGAAATGACTCGTTATAACACCACTTTCAACCGGCCAGGGCAATCTCCCCTTGTTCTCATTGAAATTATCGCTGATCAGCTTCATCTCCGGTGTAACATCCGTTTTTTCTGCTTTTTTCCGCTCTTCATCAATTATTCTGTTTATCTCACTTTCTATCCTTCGTGCAATTCTTTTCTTTTCTTCAAGTTCTTTCTGTAATTGCGTTTCCTTACTGCTGAGAGATTTAACTATCTTTTGCTGACGGTTCTGCTCACCTTGCAGCAAATATTTCTGCTGCTCCTCCCTTGTTTTTAATTCTGAAACTCTTATCAGATCTTCTTCCATTTTTTTTCTTGATACCTCTATCTCACTTTTCAGTTCCTGTATTACTTCTGATTCCTGTCTTCTGAATATTGTTACCTGCTGAAGGTATTTTACTCTTTTATATCCCTGGTTGAAATCCTTGGCTGATAGAATATATGCAATTTCATTATTGCCTTTTGATGATCTGAATGAACTTAATACGGCTTTTTCATAATCTTGTTTCAAAACCTTAAGATCTCCTTCCATCATATCAACTGCGAGATTGTTCAGTTCAATCCTGCTGCCCAGCAATGAGATCTCATCCTGGAGGCTCTTTACCATAGATTCTCTCAGATTAAGCTTCTTTCCTATAATTTTCAGCTCACTCACGCTCTCCTTTTTTTCCCTTGCAGTTTCCTTAAGCAGATTATCGACATAGGAGATCTCCTCCAGGGTCTTCTTTCGCTGATCTTCAAGCTCTTTCTTTGTCTGACCATAGGATGCGGTGAGCAAACCAAAAATCATAAAAGCCGATAGCACTATTCTTTTCATCGTATTTTTACCACCTTGTAACCCTGCCCTGAAACTGTACCGATTTTCCCGTTCCACGGGCTCTCGATCTTCCTTATCTCAATAACGACTGACATCGATTTCAGGTCGTCATTAATAACAATCGTACCTGGGTATATTACACCACCTGACTTTTTAATGTCGTTCATGCCGATTGTTATATTACCTGACTTGATATCTCCTTCAAAATACGCCTGATTGAGTTTCTTTCCCTGGCAATCAATAATATATTCCACACTTTTGCTGTGTACTTTAAACTCTCTGTTGAAATCTCCCCTGACACATTCCATGTATACGGTTCTGTCCTTTTCCTCAACAACAATATCACCGAAAATCACCGGTAAAAATGATGGATCCACTCCGTATTTTGTTCCCAGCGCCTCCGGATCCCCTATAAGTAATTTTTTGTTAATCCGGTCCCTTACAATCAGCGTGTCCTTTGTAATAAACGCCCTGCCCGCTTCTATGCCTGTCCTCGACCTTACGGTGATCAGCATTGTATCGGGTTTTTTAAACTTAATATCAGCAACAAGTCTTACTGAAATGTTTTCCTGTATAATGTTTATATCCGCTTTCTGAATGTAAAAATTATTATTCGTCAGGTTATTCAGAATAACCGATTCTATGCTGTAAGCCGTTATTGCCGACTCCCTTGCGGTAGTTCCTGATGTTTTTCCGGTTTTTCTTGCCGTGGAACATCCTGTAATAATAACAGCCACAGCTAATAATATGTATACTATTTTTTGCAATTTTCTATTTCTTTTATCAGGTTTGTTTTTTCCTTGTCAAGTACTACGGCTTTTTCCCAGTTTTTAACTGCGTCCCTGCATTTTCCTAGCTTCCTGAGGATATACCCGTAATGCTCAAAGTATTCAGCGTCATTCCCACTTTCTGAATTTATGATTCTTTCCATTATTTTTGCCGCTTCCCTTGCCTTACCCCTTTTATAGAGCACCCAGGCGTAAGTGTCGAGAAAGGTATTGTTGCCCGTCTCTTTTTCTATAACAGTTTTTGCCATTTGCTCGGCATCCTTGAGCTGCATATCCTGTTCCGCCAGGTAGTAAGCATAATTATTCATAACGGTCAGGTCGCTGTTGTCCATTTTCAGCGCTTCATCGTACGACTTGAAAGCTTCGGAATAATTTTTCATTCTGTAATGTATGTCCGCCTTCATGGTTAGCACCTGCAGTTTCAGTTCCTTATTATCTCCGGCAAGTATCCCGGCCTTCCGGAGTTCTTCGAGGGCTATTGTAAAGTCTTCGTTTTCCATTGCCCCGGTTGCATAGAGCATCTTGGCAATAATGGATCTGTTAAACTTTGTTGAACATTCCCCGCCCTTCTTTTGAAGCTTCTTAAAATCCTTCAACTCATAATAAACCAGCAAAAGCTTTTCCCAGGCGTAATAATTTTCAGGATTCAGGTTTATTATCTCCTCAAGGCGCAACGCAGCTTCTTCCCGCTTCCCCATGTTCTGTAATAATTCAGGCCGCAGCAATGCTAAAATATCATCATTCTTATAATCCGCTTCCAGAACCATTACCGCCAGCTGCATTTTATCCCCGTGATCCCTTAGGATATCTTTGTTTCCTATCAGCTCTGCTATCAGCGAGACTTTTTCTTCCTTTGTTATCTTATTGTTTATCAACACAATATTCAGCAGATCAAATAATTCGCTAAAATTCTTCTCCGAAAGCAGAAACTCACAAAGAGACAACTGTATGGCAGGATTATCAGGATTTCGTTCAATAAGCTGATTGTAAACCTCTCTCGCCTTTTCCGGTTTTCCTTCATGCCTGTAAATTGCTGCCAGGTAACCATTGAAAACAATATTATCGGGATCCCGGGAGAGAAGCTGCTGTATCTTTTCACCAGCTTCCTTGAAATTAGCCTCAGCTATAAGGTTATCGACCAGAGTAAGTGTCGTGCTTTCATTTACTCCGTGTTTTTCATCCAATCTGCTTAGCAGATTGCGCGCTTTGTCATAATTCCTGTTCTGGGAATATAATTTAGCCAGCGAAACCTGAAGATTTTCCTTTTCAGGATATGCTTTTACTGTTCTTTCGTAACAAATTATTGCACTGTCGAGATTATTCTCCTGATGATAAATGCCTGCCAGCATCATATTGTACCACAGATTCCCTGGTTGAAGGTCACATGCCTTTTTTATATAGTTCTTGCCGTTTGCGAGGTCGCCATTACCGAGAACTATCTGTGCCATCTGGTAATAAGTTGCGTCGCTTTGCGGATTAAGTATCAGGCACTGCTCAAAATATTTGAGGGCTTCTCCCATATTTCCTAAAAGTTTCATCCTGACGGCATCGACATATAAATAATTAAAAGCCGCCAGGTCATATTCCTTTCCGCTCTTCAGTCCGGGTATAAGCTTTTTACTGCACGACCCAAAAGCCAATGACAGAAACAGTATAAGTATCAGTATTGTTGATTTTCTTATTTTCATTTCCCTTTCCTGCTTAAAAATACACTCAGAAACTTGTCACGGTACTGGGCATAACCGACAAAGATAAGTATCAGGGCCGTATTGATTGTAAGTTCCATTGTTATACCCGGATAATTAAAATATTTCCCGAAGATAACCATAGCTATTGCCATAAAAAAGTATGGAACAAACTGTTTCATGTTATAATCAACCCTGTACCGTTTTTCGGCAAAGATAAACGACATTATTATCATTGAACCATAAGAGGCTACATGTGCCCATGCCGAAGCCATATAACCATATACGGGAATAAATATCACATTTATGAGGACCGTGATCACCGCTCCGATAAGCGTAATATAAACCCCGAATTTAGTAAGGTCGCTAAGCTTATACCAGATACTGTGGTTTACATAAATGCCGTAAAAAAGATATCCCATGGCAACAACAGGCACAATGCTGATTGCCCCGCGAAAATCCTTATCTATAATCAATTGAATACCTGATATATATAGGTTAATTCCAAGGTAAACAATCAACATTATAATTATGAAATACTTCATCACGAATGAATATAACTCTTTTGCATTTTCATTTTTTGCCCTCTCAAAGAAAAATGGTTCCGCAGCATACCGGAACATCTGAATGAATAATGCCATTAGAACTGCAATCTTGTAACCGGCGCCATATTCCCCAACGGTTTCAAGACTGGTCATTCTGCGCAGTATCACCTTATCGAGAGTATCGTTAATCGATCCGCTGATGCCCGTAAGGAGCAACGGAAAAGAATAATTCATCATCCTTATCCAGATTACCCTGTCCAAAACAGGCTTCCTGACAATAACGAAAGGCAAAAGAATCAGGAGGGTCGATGCGCTGCCGATCAGGTTAGCCAGAAAGACATATCCGACGCCATAACCGGGATCATAAACCTCCCTGAACCACCCATGACTTTTTTCATACAACCCGGGTGCGATTATAAGGAAAAAAATGACTGCACTTATGGTGATGACTACATTGGCAATTTTTATTAAACTGAAGAGTACAGGCCGGTTCTCGCTCCTTAACCTCGCAAAAGGAATAGCCGTAAAAGCATCAATTGCAACAATTGCGGCGAACATCCTTATATAATCGTGGTTATCATCATACTTAAGGGCCGCCGAAACCGGCCCTATGAAAATATTGACAAGCAAAAGGAAAGAGAGTGAGGTAAAAAAAAGACTCAGCAGGGTAGTACTGTATACTTTCTCATAATTTTCCTTATTCTGCGAAAACCTGAAAAAACCTGTTTCCATTCCATAGGTCAGGATTATCAGAAGGATGGCCATCCAGGCGTAAAGCTCAGTAATTACACCGTACTCTGCTTTGGTGAATATTCTTGTATACAGCAAAGTAACGACTCCGTAATTAAGGAATCTCGGGACCATGGTGCCAAAACCATAGACAGCTGTTTGCTTCGCTAACGTCCTTACCTCGTTCACTTTATAGATGTATGCTCTGAATAATCCTGCTGATCTCTTTTTTTGAAAACCATTTCTTTCATGATCGGGCAAAGTTAAATATCTTTGTCCTCAGATTTGCAGAACGTTATTAACCAAATTTCTATTTTCATGAACACTGCTTTAAGACATTTATTTTCCCTGTCGTCAATTTTCCTGCTTATTGCATGCAATGCCCCTGGCAGCAACGAAAATACGATTGTTCTGATCAAAACATCACTTGGTGATATCAGGGTTAAATTGTATGATAATACTCCTCTTCACCGGGATAATTTCATCAGGCTTGTAAACATGGGATTCTATGATGGCATCTCTTTTCATCGTGTAATTAAGGATTTCATGATACAGGCCGGGGATCCTGCCACCAGGAGCGGTCTGACAAAAGAACAGCTTGACACTCTCGATAAATACACAATTCCTGCAGAATTCCGCAGGGATCACTGGCACAAGAAAGGAGCACTGGCTGCTGCAAGGGAAGGAAACGACGTGAATCCCGAAATGCGTTCATCAGGAACCCAGTTCTACATAGTCCAGGGTAAAAAATTGTCTGAGCCTGAGGTGACCATAACAGAAGAGAGGATGAACAGCAATATGAAACAGTCACTGTTCAGCAGGCTCATGAGGGAGACAGCCGACAGTGCAAGGCTGGCAGGCACTCCCCTTGATGAGAGCAAGGTACAGGAGATTGCTTCATTGAAAATGTTTGATTACCTGACCACCAATGGAGAATACAAATTTTCGAAGGAGCAGATAGACTCATACATTAACGACGGAGGGGTACCGAGGCTTGATGGATCATATACGGTGTTCGGTGAGGTCATTGAAGGAATCGGAGTTGTGGACATGATTGCTGCCGTCCAGACCAATAGTGCCGACAGGCCCTTAAGTGATATCAGGATTATTAAAATGAAACTGGTCAGCAAATAACGCAAGGCTGATCTTAAACAATGATGAAATGCTTGACAAAATAAAAAATCTTCTTGAGGAGATCTCTTCGATAAAAGTCAATTCCCCGTCTGATCTTGAGTCATTCCGGATTAAGTATCTTAGCAAGAAAGGCCTTATTACAGAGCTTTTTGAAGAGTTCAGGGAAATATCCGCTGAGTATAAGAGGGAGGTCGGCCAGAAGCTTAACGAACTTAAGCAGAGGGCTCAGGACAGGTATAATACGCTAAAGCTGGAACTTGAAACCAAAGAAGATACAACCGGTGAAAATGACCTTACAAGGCCCCCTTTTCCATATCCATCCGGATCGAGACATCCGATTTCAATAGTAAGAAAGGAGATCATTGATATTTTCTCCAGAATCGGTTTCACAGTATCGGAGGGACCGGAAATCGAGGATGACGATCATGTATTCACAAAGCTGAATTTTGCACCTGAGCATCCCGCCAGGGACATGCAGGACACATTTTACATATTCAGGAATTCGGAAGAAGATTCAGATCCGGGTGATATTTTGCTCCGGACTCACACCTCCTCTGTCCAGGTAAGAGTTATGCAAAATCAGAAACCTCCAATCCGTACTATCTCTCCCGGAAGGGTTTTCAGGAACGAAGCCATCTCCGCAAGGGCTCATTGTATCTTTCATCAGATAGAAGGATTGTACATTGACGAAAATGTTTCTTTTGCCGATCTCAAACAGACCCTGCTCTTCTTTGCAAGGGAGCTTTATGGCAAGGAAACACAAATCCGTCTTCGCCCTTCCTATTTCCCTTTTACTGAGCCTTCGGCCGAGATGGATGTAAGCTGTGCGATATGCGGCGGTAAAGGCTGCAATGTATGCAAGTACACCGGCTGGCTCGAGGTTCTTGGCTGCGGCATGGTCCATCCGAATGTTCTTGAGGCCTGCAATATCGACAGTAAAAAATACACGGGATTTGCCTTCGGAATGGGAATTGAGCGTGCGGCAATGCTCAGGTACCATGTTAATGATCTTCGCCTTTATTTTGAAAATGATCTCAGATTTCTCGATCAGTTTAAAACAGCCTTTTAGACAGCTATGAAACATAAAAGAGTGGTTATTGTTAATTCCTTAACACAGCATCTGAATAAATGAAACAACACGATTTTCATGTTCCATTGTGTGATAAATGCTCACTTGAAACGGGTTCGATCTTCAAGCACCTGACGGCTGAAGAAGTCGAAATGATCAACTTCGAAAAGGATTTCAGGCAATACAAGCGCGGAGATGTATTGTATCAGGAGGGAAACCGGATAAGCGGCTTTTATTGTATCCACAATGGTATAATAAAGGTTTACAAGACAGGTTTTGACGGAAAGGAACAAATAATAAGGTTTGCGAAGGCGGGTGAAATTATTGCCTACAGGAGTGTTCTCAGCAACGAAGCTGCATGTACCTCAGCCAGGGTGATTGAAGACTGCCAGGTCTGTTTCATCCCATCGGAGATACTTACCTCATTCATTAAAACAAATTCTTCATATGCCCTCGAACTGCTTAAGCTTGCATGTCATGAGCTTGGCGAAGCAAATTCATTCATCACCGACATTGCCCAGAAGACTGTAAGGGAAAGACTTGCAGAAATACTCCTTCTCCTGGTAAATGATTTCGGCCTCGATGACCAAAACTATCTTAAAATCTCACTTACGCGTGAAGAGCTGGCCAATATAGTTGGTACAGCAACAGAATCAGTTATCAGGCTGCTTTCTGAATTCAAATCCGACAGGCTTGTCGAATTGAACGGAAGGAAGATTAAGATCCTTAATAAGAAGGAACTTGAAAAGATCAGCAATGTGCTGACCAGGATATAGAACAAATACGAACAAAAGCTTATGTCTCTCAGAAAAGAGTGCCGTTAAGGTTGCGGCTGAACTGCTTGCCAAGATGCCTGTAGGCATGTTCTGTTGCTTCTCTTCCCCTTGGTGTTCGTTTCAGGTAACCCTCCTTTATCAGGAAAGGCTCATAAACCTCTTCGATGGTTCCGCTTTCTTCCCCGACGGCTGTCGATATCGTGTTCAGTCCAACTGGTCCTCCGCCGAATTTGTCAATTATTGCCGATAGTATCCTGTTATCCATCTCATCAAGGCCATGCTGGTCAATATTAAGGGCTTTAAGGCCGTAGCGGGTTATTTCAATATCTATCTTTCCCGAACCCCTTACCTGAGCAAAATCCCTGATTCGTCTCAGAAGGGCATTTGCAATTCGCGGTGTTCCCCTGCTTCGCCTGGCAATTTCGACGGCTGCATCGTTGTCAATTTTAACGTTGAGTATATCTGCCGACCGCTTTACAATTCCGGTAAGAACATCGTGATCATAGTACTCGAGGTGAAAAGTGATCCCGAATCTTGCTCTAAGAGGGCTTGTAAGTAATCCTGAGCGGGTTGTCGCTCCAATAAGTGTGAAGTTATTAAGGGTGAGCTGGACCGACCTTGCAGAGGGTCCCTTATCCAGCATTATGTCAATCTGGAAGTCTTCCATTGCCGAATACAGATACTCCTCCACCACGGGGCTCAGCCTGTGGATCTCATCAATAAACAGCACGTCTCCCTCCTGGAGGTTTGTCAGCAATCCTGCAAGATCGCCCGGCTTATCCAGTACAGGGCCGGAAGTGACCCTTAAATTGACTTTAAGCTCGTTTGATATAATGGCAGCCAGCGTCGTTTTCCCGAGGCCGGGAGGGCCATGAAGCAATACGTGATCAAGTGATTCTCCCCTTTGCCTGGCTGCTGTGACAAAAACAACCAGATTTTCAATTATCTGCTTCTGTCCCTTGAAATCGTCAAAAGTAACAGGACGGAGTTGTTTTTCAAATTCCGGATCACTCTCAGTTATATGTTCTTTCCTTAAATCGAACTCTTCATCCATATCCAAATCGGATAAAAAACCTTGTGTAAAGTAAACCTGTTATGGTCATTTCGGATTTCGGATTTGTGATTTCGGATTTCAAATCCGCAATCGACAATCCGCAATCCGCAATATTATTTAAATCCGCAATCAACAATCCGCAATCCGCAATAATATAGGGCACAGCCACATATCATTTAATCAGCTTCACGTCACTTGCGGGAAGATTTATCTTAACTCCGTTAATGCTGACCTCCACATCATCCTTATAGGTAATTGTCAAAACCGGAATTCCTTCCTCGTTATACTTCTTCCACGTCTTCTGCCTTATTCCCATCCGGTAGAACTGTTCTTCCCTGGGTCTGGCGTTTTCATAGTAATAAGTCATCTGCCCGTCAGGATTACCCTGCACGTAATTACCCTTGAACCTTAGCTTGCCGTCGGGATAAAATGATTTCCACATTCCGTCGCGCAAACCTACGATATATTTTCCCTCTTCGGTATTGTCCCCTGAATTATACTTCCACAGGCCGTTTTTCTCCCCGTCGGTATATACGCCCTGTGCAATGATATCACCAGCAGGTGAGTATTCTGTGCAGGCACCATCCCGCTGACCCTGGAAATATTCTTCCTCCCTGAGAAGGGATCCGTTTTCATAGTACCACTTCCAGAGCCCGTCGGGCCGTCCGTTGTTATACGATCCGGTCTGTTCAAGTTTTCCGCTGGTGTTGTAAAACTTCCAGACACCTGTACGCCTGCTGTCACTGTACTGTCCCTCGGATTGTATCGTGCCATCGGGATAAAGATCCTTCCATTTTCCGTTAAATTTCCCTGCTTCATCAACTATGCCTTCAGACAACAGAAGGCCGTTATCGTTGTAAACGAAAGCATTATTCACTTTACCGTCTGTTCCGTATTCCCTGTGAACACCAACCGGCACTTTGTTCCT
>DAIUKI010000038.1:0-12650 GCA_036848255.1 Bacteroidales bacterium
ACAAATTTCCGGTATAAATATCCATGACACATGTTCCAATATGCTTCAGCTCCCTGGTAAGCTCCTTTAACCGGGGATCATTTATCGTCAGGGTCCGGCTGCTTACAAACTCCTTTATGAAAGGAAGATAATGCTTCAGGGGATTGAACAAAACAGGCTCAGGGATATGTAAAAATGTATCCATTGGTAATCGTTACTGTATGTTTCAAAGTTCTTACGTCTTCCGTCTTCGGACTTCGGTCTTTCATTAACCCACCTCCACCCCTCCCAAGAGGGGATCCATATGGATTGCTTCCGTCTTCGGACTTTGGACAGTCACCTTAAGATACTGAAAATTCTTAAAAATACAAAATGCTGTATCAGAAGTAACTTTTATGGAGAATAGTTTAACTTTATAAACCTGAAACCCGATCAAACCAGATTCGTCATGTCAAAATCGTCAAGGGAAAACTTCAAAAAAACAATAAATCACCAGCAGCCTGACAGGCTTGTCGTGGATTTTGGCTCAGCCCCGGTTACAGGAATACATGCCGTAATAGTTGAAAAGCTGCGTGAGTACTACGGACTTGAAAAGAAACCGGTTAAGATTATCGAGCCCTATCAGATGCTTGGCGAACTTGATGCCGATCTCATCAGAGAGATGAATATTGATGTTATAGGTCTCGGAGGTGAAAAGAATATGTTCGGGATCCCGAACAAAGACTGGAAGCTGCATAAGACTTTCTGGGGCCAGGAAGTCCTTTTCCCGGGAGAATTCAATTTCACTTATAATGACAACGGAGATATTCTGATACACCCGGAGGGTGATACTTCAGTAAGGCCAAGTGCAATGATGCCGAAAACAGGATATTTTTTTGATGCCATTGAAAGGCAGGGACCAGTCGATGATTCGACACTGAAGGTTGAGGACAATCTTGAAGAATTCGGCAGGGTTACTGATCATGACCTGGAATTCTGGAAGGAACAGATCAGGACAATCGAAGAATCGGGCAAGGCAGTACTGGCAAACCTGGGCGGCACAGCGCTCGGAGATATTGCTCTTGTACCGGCGGTCCAGATGAAAGATCCCAAAGGGATAAGAGGAGTCAGCGAATGGTATATTTCCACATTGATCAGGGAGGACTTTGTAAAGGAGATATTTGACAGGCAGACTGATATAGCCGTGGAAAATCTTAAGGATTTTTATAATGTCATTGGGAACAAAATCGATGTGGTATATATCTGCGGAGCCGATTTCGGAACCCAGAACTCGACATTCTGCTCTCCCGATGCTTTTGCAAGGGTATGGTTACCCTATTATAAAAAGGTCAATGACTGGATTCACCAGAACACCGGTTGGAAAACCTTCAAGCACTCATGCGGTTCAATAATTTCGCTGTTGGATCATTTTATTGAAGCGGGATTTGATATTATCAACCCGGTTCAGATAAATGCCGAAGGAATGGATCCGAAAGTGCTTAAAAGGAGATTCGGGGAGAGGATAGTTTTCTGGGGTGGGGGTGTCGATACCCAGGGGGTGTTCGCATTCGGTACTCCCCGGCAGGTGAAGGAACAGGTAAAAAGGCAGGTCGGCATCCTGAATGAAAATGGTGGTTTTGTGTTTAATACTGTCCATAATATCCAGGCTAATGTCCCATTTGAAAATGTGGTTGCCATGCTTGAAGCATTGAAGGGATGAGGGAGAAATCATATAACTGGAAATACCTGCTTTCGATTTGTCTTATATCTGCAATGGGCGGATTGCTTTTTGGCTACGACTGGGTGGTGATCGGAGGAGCAAAACCATTCTATGAACCGTTTTTCGGAATAACAGGCAATCCTGCCATGCAGGGATGGGCGATGAGCTGCGCTCTTATAGGATGCCTTGCCGGAGCCATATTGTCAGGCTGGTTGAGTGACCGCTACGGAAGGAAGAGGCTTCTGATACTTTCAGCTGCAATATTTGTTTCTGCATCAATTGGAACAGGCGGTGCCGGTTCATTCGGATCATTTGTATTTTTCAGAATTCTGGGAGGGATCGGTATCGGACTGGCCTCAAATCTTTCTCCCATGTATATAGCTGAAGTAACTCCGGGAAAAGTGAGGGGCGCCTTTGTTTCCATAAACCAGCTCACAATCGTAATAGGTATTCTGGCTGCACAGCTTATAAACTGGCGGATCGCCCGTCCCGTACCTGCTGATGCGACGACATCTGAAATACTTGCATCATGGAACGGACAGACCGGATGGAGATGGATGTTTTATGCCTGCACAATTCCTTCAGCTCTGTTTTTTTTCATGATGTGGTTCGTGCCGGAAAGCCCGCGATGGCTTGTCAAAAATGAAAAAGGCAAACAAAAAGCCCGCATGATCCTGGCAAAAATCGGAGGCGGCGAATATGCAGAATCGGAGATTACTTCAATAGAAGAGACACTTATTAATAAATCCCGGAATACAAATTTTAAGGTGATAAAAGAACCGGGAATAACCCGCCTCCTGGTCCTTGGAATAGTACTTGCAGTCTTTCAGCAGTGGTGTGGAATAAATGTAATCTTCACCTACGCACAGGAGATCTTTGCAAATGCCGGATACAGCGTTTCAGATACTTTGTTCAATATAGTAATTACAGGAAGCGTGAATCTTGTCTTCACATTCGTGGGGATGTTTACCGTTGACAAACTCGGCAGGAAAGCACTGATGCTAATTGGCGCCGGAGGCCTGGCATGTATTTACGCTGTAATGGGATTTATGTACTCTACAAGTTTGCAGGGTCTTCCCCTGCTTATAATGGTGGTAACAGCCATTGCATGCTATGCCATGACCCTTGCTCCCGTGACCTGGGTCATTCTCTCTGAGATATTCCCGAACAGGATCAGGGGACTCGCCATGTCTGTGGCAACTTTCGCTCTATGGTCAGCCTGTTTCGTACTCACATATTCATTCCCGCTCCTGAACAAGATACTAAAGGCCTCAGGAACATTCTGGCTTTATGGTTTTATATGTATTCTGGGCTTCTGGTTTATCCTAAAAAAACTACCCGAAACTAAAGGGAAATCGCTTGAAGAAATCGAGCATGAAACGGCATGACGGCGTGACGGCATGAAGGCAGTTCATAAAGGCTCCCCTCGGAGGGGCTGGGGGTGGGTAATTTAAAGGCTTAATAATTCAATATGAAAAAAATACTGTTTCTTCTTCTTGTTATTGCCGGATGTACCGGCCGGCAAACAGATATCCGTGAGGAATTATCCCTGGCTGGAACCTGGGGATTCAAAATTGACTCTCTTGATCAGGGTATTGAACAACAGTGGTTTAATGATAAATTCAGTGAAACCGTTTCACTACCCGGCTCAATGGCTGAAAACGGGAAAGGGGATGATGTTACCCTGAATACCGGCTGGACAGGAGATATTGTAGACAGATCATATTTCACTGAGAAAAAATATGAAAAATACAGGGAGCCTGGAAATATAAAGATCCCGTTCTGGCTCAAGCCTGTGAAATATTATTCGGGTGCGGCATGGTATCAGAAAGATATTGAGATGCCTGAAAACTGGACCGATAAACGGATCGTGTTGTCCCTTGAAAGATGCCACTGGGAATCGACGGTTTTTGTAAATGAAAAAATGGCGGGCATACAGAACAGCCTTTCAACTCCTCATGAATACGATATAAGTGACCTGCTGGCAGCAGGTAAAAACCAGATAACTGTACGGATTGACAACAGGGTAATTATCCCGATAGGAGTCAACTCTCATAGTATAAGCGACCATACCCAGTCGAACTGGAACGGGATAACAGGAGCTATTAACCTGACTGCAATATCAAAGGTGTATATAGATGAAATCAAAGTCTTTCCGGACCTTGAAAAGAAAATTGCGAAAGTGATTGTCACTGTCAGAAATCCGGGGAATGTCGATTTTAAAGGGAAGCTGACTTTGCAAACGCAGGGTTTCAATTCATCGAAAGAAAAAAACCTTCCGGGGGAAAATGTAACAATTATTACAAAATCCGGTGAGCAGCAGGTGATAATCAATTACAAGATCCCGGATCCGCAACTCTGGAGTGAATTTACTCCTTCTCTTTACAGAATGTCAGCTGAGCTGAAAGATAAGGGCAAAGTAATTGATAATAAATTGGTTGATTTTGGGATGCGGGAGTTCAAAACAAAGGGGACCAGGTTTGAGGTGAACGGCCGCCAGGTTTTTCTCCGTGGCACGACTGAATGCTGTATTTTCCCGTTAACCGGATATCCTCCTTCAGATACTGAATCGTGGGAGAAAATTCTTCAGACGTGCAAGGATTATGGTCTGAATCATATGCGGTTTCATTCATATTGTCCGCCTGAAGCTGCATTTATTGCAGCCGATAAGCTGGGTATCTACCTTCATGTGGAATGCAGTTCATGGGCAAACCAGGGGACATCAGTCGGTGATGGTGGTTCGGTTGACAGGTTTATTTACGAAGAAGGCGACAGGATAATAAGGGAATATGGCAACCATCCGTCGTTCTGCATGCTTGCTTACGGGAATGAACCGGCTGGCAGGAATCAGAATAAATTTCTGGGTGACCTTATAAAATACTGGAAGGCAAAGGATAACAGGATGGTTTATACTTCAGGGGCCGGCTGGCCAATAATTGAAGAAAATGATTACAACCTCACATCAGAACCCAGGATCCAGCACTGGGGGGAAGGATTGAAGAGTATAATAAATTCTAAAACTACCCAGACAATGTTCGATTTCGATGATTTTGTATCCGGTTATAAAGTCCCGACAGTTGGTCATGAGATCGGACAATGGTGTGTCTACCCTGATTTCAGGGAAATTGAGCAGTATACCGGAGTCTTGAAACCTTCAAACTTCGGTATCTTTAAGGAAACTCTTGAAGAAAATAAAATGGGCGATCAGGCAAAGGATTTTTTAAACGCATCAGGTAAGCTGCAAGCCTTATGCTATAAGGCTGATATTGAGGCAGCGTTGCGCACACCCGGTTATGCGGGTTTCCAGATTCTTCAGCTGCATGATTTCCCGGGACAGGGAACCGCACTGGTAGGGATACTAAATCCGTTTTTTAAGTCAAAGGGATACATAACTCCTGAGGAATTCAGGATGTTTTGCAGCGAAACTGTACCTCTGGCAAGAATGGAAAAGATGGTTTATAAAACAGATGAGGTATTTAAAGCCGATATTGAGATGTCACATTTTGGTGCAAATCCGCTTTATAATTCTTCAATACTTTGCAGTCTCATGGATTCTGAAGGTGAGACAATTCATCAGCAGGTTTTTATTAAAGACACAATTGGAATCGGAACCTGTATTCCTGTGGGAACATATTTATTTGATCCTTCCGGAATCCTGAAAGCCCAGAAGCTGACACTCGAGGTATCTGTCCGGAATACTTCTTATAAAAACAAATGGGATATCTGGTTTTATCCTATAAAAAATGAAATTGAACCGGGCAATATCCTGATTACTAATAATCTAGATAAGACCAGTGAGGAAACGCTTCGGAGAGGAGGATCCGTTCTTCTGCTTACATATGGCAAGGTGGCAAAGGGTAAGGGGGCTCAGGTGGCTATCGGGTTTTCGAGCATCTTCTGGAACACAGCCTGGACAAATAACCAGGCCCCGCATACCCTGGGTATACTTTGCGATCCGGAGCATCCGGTTTTCAATGAGTTCCCGACCGAATATCATAGTAACTGGCAGTGGTGGGATCCGGTAACACATTCGCAGGCTATGATACTCAATGATTTTCCGGCTGATCTGAGGCCGCTGATCCAGCCAATAGACACGTGGTTTGAGAACAGGAGGCTCGCACTGGCATTTGAGGGAAAAGCGGGAAGAGGGAAACTGGTGGTTTGCAGTATTGATCTGGAGGATATAACTGAAGAGAGAATTGTGTCAAAACAATTATTGTTTTCGGTTTTGAAATACATGAACAGCAATAAATTTAATCCCCGGAATGAGATTGATTTAGATCAGGTCAGGAATCTTACAGGCAAATAAGAGATCTCCATGCCACGGATTTTATAATCAGGAGTACCTCTTAACTCTTTTTTCGATCCTTCTTCTTATCCTTTCGTAGGAAACCGGAGGTCCTGTCATGACCTCTTTCCCATCAATGTAAACTGCATCATTGATACCCCATTCATTAAGGATCTTGCTGTCGATTGTATCAAATTCATTTAACTCAATTTTACCGGGAAAATCCAATGCAGCTCTTTTAGCTCTTTCACAGGTGATATTCATTGATTGGCACCATCCGTTCCTGAAAAGTGAAACATTGACTTTCCCCTCACCTTTCCCGGGGAGTTTTTTAGGTTTGATGAATTCAGGGGGAACCGCATGCTCATTGAACGGCTTCCACATTAGCCTCATGATTCCGCTCTTGTCAACGGTTTTGTAACCATGTTTCCTGAACCACGAAGCACGCATAAATACGGGAATCATTAAACCCCACGTTACAAGACCATTTGCTCCAAGCTGTCCGGCATCCTCTTCGGCAGCCTTCAGAAGGGCTTTGCCCATACCTCTTTTCCGGAAATCACCCCGTCCCTTCTTATGGCCATGCACCCAGACACAAAGTACAACGTACAGATCCTTTCCTCCAAACATCGAGTGTTCAATGGGAATGTATTGAATCATACCTCCGATTACATTATTATCATCCAGGGCATATTTTACTCTCAATCCCTTTTCCTTCATCTGGCCATACCATTTCTGCTTTTGATCTCCGGCCTCTTTCATATCATCTGACCATTCCTCAAGACAGCAGTAGTAATGGTTTTCAGTTTCGGAGGTGATGTCGACAATTTTCATAATTCTGATTTATTACTAAGCAATATTAGGCAATATTATTTATTTGCAGTTATTGATTTAGCAGATTAATAACGATCCAACCATCTGAATCTTTTTGAACTTTCACCGTATTTCAAAGCCATTGTCACTTCATGTGTCCCATATGTTATCCTTTGAATTTCATTGAGAGTAATATCGAAAGCATAACCAATGTATACTGAAGTCATTTTTATATGACTGGGTATGAATTTATACCTGATATTTGTTATTAAAGTTCCACCTGTTCTATATGCTATTCCAGCCCAGATAGTCTGATCATAATTATAAGTCAGACCAATATCTGCTTGTGGTCTGAGCTGTTCCGACATCTTAAGAAGGATGGTTGGCTGGATTTCAGACTTCACACCTGTATAAAAAGTGTATGATCCAAAAAGATAAAAGTGCCTGTCCATCCAGTAATTCCTGTAAGCATAATTACCTGTTTTGGAAACGGCACCAAGGATCTGAAGAGCTGAGAATCCTATATCAAATCTTGGATTCAGAAGGTAAACGCCGAAATCCACATCGGGAACAAATACACCTCTGCGAAGCTTGCCGTTTAAAAGCGGTTCAGCTGATTCTTTAAAGCTATTCTCATCAACATTGATCCGGAAGTGATAGCCTGTAAAGCCAAGTCCCATTGATATTTGAGTATAGTCCTGAATCCATGCATTATACGTATAAGATGTCTGAAAACCGATTCTCTGGACAAATCCATTCCTGTCGCTGAAAATATAACCTCCGAAACCTACCCTCCCGGTTGTTCTTGAACGATATACGGTTTTGCTATAAAGATTCTGGTTAATTCTATAACCCTTTTTGAGTATTCTTGTCTGATAGCTAAGGGAATAAGTTCTGGGTGCCCCTGAATAACCAATCCATTGTTCGCGTGCTGTAATATTATAACTGGTATATCCATCACTGCCTGCATGAGCAGGATTAATCAGGAATTTGTTATAAAGATACTGACTGTATAAAGGAAGCTGTTGGGAAAACAACACTTGCCCCGCGACTGAAAACACAAATAGAAACACCAGGCTTTTTATAGTTTTTGAAGTTTTCATTACTATCTGATAATAGTTATTGTACCAATAATTGGGTTTGATCCATCATTAAGATCGATAACGTAATGGTATGAGTCAATAGGTAATTCTTCCCCTCCGCTTCTGCCATCCCACGGAATCGGATAACCCCTCTCTGATTTCCACAGCGCTTGTCCCCACCTGTTATAAATTTTGATTTCAATCTGAGGATAAAAATCAGTGGGTTCTATTTCCCAGACATCATTGACAAGGTCCCCGTTTGGAGAGAATGCATCCGGAATGATGAGGCACTGTTTATCCGGCTCCCTGAGATTGAAGGTATCTCTAGTCGGGCAATTGTTACTGTCGACAATAAGCATCATGTATTGTCCGGCCTTTAATCCTGAGATATCTTCCGTTGTTGCCCTGAATGGCCAGGGGCCGTTCCAGCTGAATGTAAACGGAGCAAGTTCGGCAGAAGGTTCTATATTGATATATCCGTTTGACAATCCATAACAGCTGATATTAAAGCCGTTATAATCGGAAACTTCTTTTTTATATCTCAATCCGGGATGAACCCACAGAGTAATTTTTAACTCTTCTCCTACACAACCCTGAACTCCGTCATCAGTTACGATGCGGGGGGTGAACCTGTAAATCACTTTATGTACTGTTGTGTCATTATTAAAAAGGGTTTCATTAAGATCTGTAGGGCTTGTATATGTTCCGTTTATTGCATTTCCGATTATTCCCGTCTCAGGTTCGATAATAAGATCATATATCCACTTTCCCCAAATTAAACCAGACGGGTTCTGAACTGAAACAGTCACACTCTCGCCATTACATAACAGGGAATCGGATGCACTGACCTGAATTTCAGGTTGCGGATTTACAAAAACCCCTCCTGATTTCTTTGGTCCCGGACAACCATCTGCAGATCGTTCCTGCACTTCGAGCAAATATGTTTTTGAAGAATTCCAGGTATAAATAAATTCACTGGAATTAAATCCGGACATTACTCTTCCATCAATCCACCATGTATAAGTTGAGCCGGAATCCGGACCAGGAATCACATAATAATGCCTGGTCTGCCCTGTACAAACATGATCAGGCATTGTCATCTGCCCGGCCGACCTGAAGGTGATGAATTGCATAATACCCAAGGCGATCATATATGAGTGCCTTTTAAGCAATTGGGTTTACCTTTCCGAACCATCCTTGTTCCCCGCTACATGACCGGTAGCGGGGAGGGATGAATTTTAAAGTTATTATCACAATAAAAACTTGCTGCTTACAGCTTTAATTATGGAATATTCCATTAGTTACAGGAGCAGGTTGAACTGTAATATCTATTGTAGCAGTTGCTGTGCAACCGGTGCTTATTACAGTCTCAGTGACACTTACTGACCCGGGACCCGGCGTTGCCCACAAAACTGCAATTTGGTTCGTGCCCTGGCCACTAAATGTACCACCAACAACAATCCAGTTAAAGGTGCGTCCGGCGACGGCTACCGTACTATAGATTTCATAGCTGTTATCAGCACTCTGGCAAACCGGATTAGGACCTACAATAGCAGGAACCGGTAAGGGATTGATTATGACGTCAACTGTAACAGATGCAGAACCTCCGGTTGAGTTTGTAACTGTCAGAGTATATGTTCCGGCAGCAGCAGCTGTCACTCCGATGATTGCCGGATTCTGAACAGAAGAAGTGAATCCGTTAGGTCCGGTCCAGGAATAAGATACCATACCTGAAGGCCCTCCGACAAGGCTAAGATCGCCCCCAACACATGGAGTATTGGCAACAGCTGTAGGAAGGTTCACGGTATTAATTGTAACAGCAACAGTCGTGGATGCCGAACAGCCGGCTGCATTGGTTAAAGTCAGGGTATAAGTTCCGGCAGCAGCATCAGTAACCCCGGTAATAACCGGATTCTGAACAGCGGAAGTGAACCCATTTGGCCCTGTCCAGGAATAGGATATCATTCCATCAGGTCCCCCGATAAGATTCAGGTCGCCTCCTGTAAAAGGAGTGTTGGCAGTAGCTGTGGGAACCGGGAGCGGATCAACAATAATATTCAGGATGACTGGCGCACCAGAACAATGAGTTGTGCTTGCCAGGGTCTCTGTAACCGATAAATTAAAAGTCCCCACCGCATTCCAGTTAATCCTGATTGCACTGGACCCCTGCCCTTCGGTAATTGTACCACCTCCCGAAAGCACCCAGTTATAGGTCGATCCCGGAGTGTCAATAACCCAATAGTCTTCTGTGGAGTTGATACATGCATGGTCAGGATCAGTCGTAGTTGGCTGTGCCCAAATTACCAATGAGTTGGCTGATAGAAAAATCAGCAGAATCGATTTAAAAAATGTGGCTTTTGCTTTCATTGTAAGATTGGTTTTTATTTAGTGATGGTAAATGGCTGATGTCACCGGTAGGGGATTAACAATAATCGTAACCGGATAACTATTAACTGTTCCACACCTCATAGGACCTTCATCAGTGGCAGCAATCCGGTACAGAGTTGAGACCGACAAAGCCGGAGGTGAAAAGCTGAGTGCCTGCGCTCCGTCTATATCGGTCCATGAAACCCCACCAGTGCTGGTTTGCCACTGATATGAATAACCTGGTCCTGAGCCGCCCGAAGCCTGTGTCGCAGTAAGGGGGACAGGAACACCGTTGTAACAAATTGCCTGATCCGCTGAAATTACAGGTGGAGAAATGGCTGGCATAACCGTCAGATTTCTGTTTCTTGTATAAGTTGTTATGACACATGTCGGATAATCGGGTGGCTGATTTAGGGTATTGAATGTTACAGATACCCTGTATGACCCCGTCTCGGTTATTGTTGCATCTGAAATTGTTAACTCCTGTGATGTTGTTCCTGAAAATGCCCCGTCATCCAAAATCGGACGCCAGCCTGTGCCATCATTGAAGGACCATTGGTAACCAACAACGGAACCGTGGGTTGAAACCTCATAAGTTGTACCTTCGCCGCTACAAATTGTCAGATTTACACTCCCTGAAAGGCCTGTAACTGAGTTAATACTTAATAATGCAGGTTCTGAAGTTATTGTTCCACAGTCATCTATGATCAGAACCCGGTACTCGGTGCCGTCAATATTTTGTCCGTTAACACCGATATCATGGATTGTGAGAGAAGAAGAATTTTCACCGGAAATATCAGTAAAACTACCTGCGGGGGGTCTTGACTGCCATTGATATAAAACATTACCAACGGCTTCGCTAACTTCAACTGAAAATTCTACAGTATTTCCGTAACAATCTGTCTGATCAAATGGCTGAGTGGATATTTCATGCGGTTGAGATGGCTGACTTATAATTACCGTTGCAGTGCCGGTACATGAACCGGCAGCACCAATAACTGTCACTGTATAAGACCCTGGTCCGAGACCTGTCAGATTCTGGCTTGTGCTTGCAAATGAACCCGGACCTGTCCATGAAAATATATATGGTCCTGTTCCCCCTCCGACAGAAATATCTATTGATCCTGTATTCGCTCCAAAGCATAAAACATTAGTATAAGCGGATGTGACAGCGCAAGTTTGTCCATGTCCGGGAACAACCAGTAACAAGCAACCCGCCATGTGAAATAGCACAAGCCTCTTGCTTCGGCTATATTTCACATGGCCAGCAACCAGCAACAGCTTAAGAATATGACAGATTAGCAGACGATAACCTGGCATGTCAGAAAGAGTATGTTAATAATACAACGAGACAGCGCTAAAGTATGAAAAAAGTCTGTTCCTGGCAACTTTTTCAGGATCTCTTTTTTTGTATGATGAGTCTGAAATCGACTTATTCGACGTTTCCCGGCAGATATGCAGCCGTGAAGCATTGATAATATGGCATTTATACTCAAATTTCATCTTGTCAATCCAGGTGTTTGTCAAAATGGCGACCATTTGAAAAACCATCGTAATCCTTGGCTAATATTCATATATCCAGATATATGCTAAACCGGTAAGGCTTAGAATCTAAATTTCTATTTGATTTCCGGTAAAAATCTGACCGTTTTTGACCAATTAACCGGATCTGTCTGCCACCTGACTTTTCCTGTAAATAATCCACCTGAATTAGTTGATACGGAGTTGAACAAACTCTTCCTTTTAACTGCTGATTGAGGATCAGCGTATTGCCAGACATGGTTCTGCAATATAAATTTATACCTGATAAGAACTTTCTTCATACGATAATTCAATAGTTTAATTAAAGCACTACTTTGAAATGAAAAAGCTTATATTCCTGGCAATTACCTGTTTGACGATCTCATGCTCAACACAGCTTAAAACTCACTCCTACCTTCAGGATAATCAACTGACAATCACAAGAAGATGCATCGGCAACTTCATCAATTATAGCAAAACCGGACCTGAAGTTTTTGGTGGAGTTAATCTTATATGGATCAGAACAACTCAGTTCAATACTTTCGGAAAAATTTCGGCATTCGGAAAAGACTGCAAATTTGAGGAAGGAGAAAAAATTTATATAAAAAGATTGTATTCTACGCCCGGCCCCTGTGGCAGCTGGGAGTATGCGATCGAGAACGATTCAGCAGTTGTTTATATGATGAGTAACTACCGGTTTGAAAATAATATGCTGGTACAGGCTTCTTTCTGAACGGGATTACGACCTCTCTTCGTTCGGTCGTGTTCCCTGGAGGGGATCCTTGCAAAGCTTGCATAAACCCTGCGGGTTTTATTTATTTTCCCTCAATTCCCGTAAAAAAGCTTGCTTTTTTACGGTCTTTCGGTAAAATAAATAATCCCACCTGGCGGTGGGATTTAT
>DAIUKI010000039.1:0-12542 GCA_036848255.1 Bacteroidales bacterium
GGATGAAAATGACCTTAGAAAAGTTTGTGACAAACTTAATGTGGTTCACACACCTGAAATGGGAAAAGGGAAGCTGATCGATGCATTATTCAGTGAGAAATGCGAGCATAACTATATTCAGCCGACTTTTATAATTGACTATCCGGCAGAAACTTCCCCGCTTACAAAGATGCATCGCAGCAAGCCTGGTCTGGTTGAAAGGTTTGAGCTTATGATTAACGGCAAGGAGATTGCAAATGCCTACTCGGAGCTTAATGATCCGGTTGACCAGATGGAGAGGTTCCAGGACCAGTTGAAACTGTCGGAGAAAGGAGATGATGAGGCAATGTTCATAGACCTTGATTTTGTAAAAGCTCTCGAATACGGGATGCCTCCGACTTCCGGAATGGGAATAGGAATAGACAGGCTCACAATGCTACTGACGAATCAGCCATCGATCCAGGATGTACTGCTTTTCCCTCAGATGAAGCCAGTCAGTCAAAAGCCGAAAGCAGAAAGTACCAGTGAGGAATTCATTGAGGCAGGTATCCCTGAAGAATGGATCGAACCACTAAGAAAACTTGGATTTACAACTGTTTCAAAGCTCAGGGAGGTTGAAAAGGCAGGGAAGCTTGCCAATGACCTAAACGGATTCAACAAGAAGAACAAGCTTGGACTGACTGGGCTAAGCCCTCAAGCCGTTGAGACGTGGTTAAAGAAATCATAGGATCAGAATTAAATAGTCTCAAGGGGTGTCATCAGATGCCCCTTTTTATAATAATATATCCTGTATTTTTGTCTGATTTCATACTCATTGAATTATTCAGAACTGAAAAATGAGTGAAGATTGTGATTAATTAACAATTAAAATAAAAAGCCATAGTTAGCGTTTAGCAATTGCAGAAAGGTGAACAAAACAATCAGTTTCAGGTTATTTAGTAATTATGATACAATCCATAATGTCAGTTTATAAAAAGCTTTCCCTCCTTATTCTTGCATTATTTTGCCTTAATACGTCTTATGGGCAGCAGATACCTTTTAATCCTGTTTCATACAGGATTTACACTCCGTTTTTAATCAATCCCGCAATTGCCGGAAGCAAGGATTATTTCTCGGTCGACATGCTTGCCGGATTCAGCGGCAAATCAAAATCCCAGATCCTCAGTGCAAACACCAGAATAACGAAAAAAGTTATTGGTTATCTTCCGTCAGGCAGGACATATTCGTTCACAAACATCGGAGCGGGATTGTCAGGATACAATAGTTTTGAAACAGGCGATTCGACGCATAATGCCGGAATGAGCGCCACAGCAGCATATCACATACCGCTCAGCAAGAAGGCCCTGTCATTCCTTTCCGTGGGGATGTCAATAAAGGGCATGTACCATTTTCATGAAGGAGATTCCGGTCGCTCAGTACCCTTCAAGGAATTTTACTTTCCCAATATTGATATCGGCCTTTACCTATACAATCCGAAAGCCTTTACCGGGCTTTCTGTGACTAACCTGCTTGATCCGCCCGGTGATACTGACACTATTTCAAATTACAGAATCCCGCTTTCCCGGCAGTATAATTTTATTGCTGGATATAAGATCGTTTTAAGCCGTTCATTGAATATCGTACTGGAACCATCCATACTTATCCATACGGATGATTCTCTTTCATTCAATATTAAAGAGAGTATTGAACCGGCGCTTAAACTTTACGCCGGTAACTTCTGCATTGGCACTTACTTCAACGACTTTAGCAAAATCTCATTCTTTTTTCAGTACAGGTATCCGAAGTTTTATGTTGGAACTTATTTTGCTATTCCCAAGGATTCACCGTTCTTTAAAAAATCATTAACTTCAGAAATTGCTTTTGGTATTAATTTTTCTCATAATAAGTCGGGTTACACTAAAAATGGACACTGGTAAAATGTTTTTCATAAATAATATGCATAAATTACTTTATATAATTCTGTTTTCAGCCGGAACATACCTGATACCTTTTGATGCTGTTAACGGAATGTCTGTTCAGAATTCTGATACTCTGAATGGGACAAAATTGCTTAAAGTTGACATGTTCAGCCTTGAGATAATTCCACCTTCATCGGGCGTTCAGTTTTACCGCGATGGCATTGTGTTTCTTTACAACACGCGAAACGAGGCTAAAATGCTGGACAGCCATACTTCTTTTGGGAAAACTGAAGCTTACTATGCTGTCCTTATGGATACATCTGTAAGCAATCAGGAATTATTCTCAACATCCTATTCCTGGGAAGTTCCAATCGAAGCTATGTCGTTCAGTAATGATTACTCCTTAATGTACTATACTAAACGACCTTCGAACAAGGAACCGGAAAAAATATACCAGGCAAGATACCAGGTTCTCAAAAACGGAAAGCGTGAATGGGTGACCGACAGCAAACCTTTAGGCTTCTGCACAGGAAAATCGGTGTACTCACACCCTGCCCTTTCAGCTGACGGGGAGAAGATGGTTTTTACAAGCAACAGTAGCGAGAGTCTTGGCGGGCTTGATCTCTTCATTTCATATAAAGAAGGAGAAGGCTGGTCGTCCCCTATAAATCTTGGTAATCTTATAAATACACGAGGCAATGAGCTTTCCCCTTTCCTCGATCAGGAAAACAACCTGTTTTTCTCATCCGACGGGATTGAAGGATTCGGAGGATATGATATTTATATGTGCAGGTACAATGGACGGGGATGGGATAAGCCTGCCAATCTTACCAGGATGATTAATACCCCCGACGATGAGCTTGCTTTCACACTTAACAGGCTCGACGGCAAATCAGCATTCTTCACAACAAGGTTCATGGCAGGGAACAGGCTGCCACAGCTGTTTAAGGTTACTTTCCGCGACCAGCTCGTACTTAATAAACTTACCAATCTTTCAAATGCATTCAAGTATATTGCTCAGGCAGGTTTAGCTCCTGCAGAGGAAGTCGTGCCTGTAACTGAAAAACAGAAAGAAGTCACTCCACCACCAGTCAGTGAGGCAGTACCTGAACCTGTCAGACAACAGCCAGTAACAGAGAACAAACAGGAACCGGCACGGATTCCTGAAGAAAAACCTGCAGAAAAAACCGCCGATAAGACTATTTTCCGGGTTCAGTTCCTTTCAACTATGAAACCAAGGGGAAGCAATACTATCACTATCGGAGGAAAAACATATAAGACCTTCGAATATTTGTACAATGGAACTTACAGGTCATGTGCCGGTGAATATTCTTCTCCGGCCACAGCCAACAGCCTTATGGCCATGATGAAAAAGGAGGGTTACCCCGATGCCTTTGTTGTAGCCTTCAGAAGCAATGAAAGAGTTTTATTAACTGATCTGCCTGTTGCTAAATCGAAGGAACAGACAGCAGGAAAAACGGTTGTTAAACCTGCTCAATCTCAAAAAATTCCCGAGGCAAGACAGGAACCTGTAAAACAGCCTGTCGAGAAAGCATCACCCGCAGATCCCATAGTTTATCGTGTCCAGTTTTCATCCAGTATGAAATCCAGGGGAAGCTTTGAGATAACCATCGGGGGAAAGAAATACAATACATTTGAATACATGCATAATTCGGCTTACCGGGCATGCGCCGGGGAATTCAGCACCTCTTCAGCTGCTGCCAGCCTGCAGAAACAACTTAAACAGGAGGGTTACCCTGATGCATTTGTCATAGCCACCAGGGGCAAGGGAAGGCTGACCAATCCTGCCGTGTCAGGGAAGTAATTAAAATGAGGAAATTTCCTTTATAAAAAGAAAACTGGAATCGGACCTGTACCTGCTGGTTTTGTCAAAAGCCGTAAGCATCTTCCGCAGAAAGGTAAAATAAAGTGCAATAAAGAGAACTATTGAAACAAGCCAGATTACCATCAGGTTGAACCCTAAAGTATCGATCCTGAGATTGCCGATCAGCTTGTATGGAGCACAAAAATGAGAACGGCCGTTGTTTGAAGTCGGAGCCATAAAGACTGGTTGATATTTCCTGATTATCTCTTCAGGTTTTTCAACGGCCTGTTGTCCAATATTAGTGTTCATGACAAAACCTGCAAGGTTATTGTTGTAATAATCAATCTTGAGACGAACTATCTTTTCACTGTCAATTTTGTTCGTGGCGATCGTGTTATACAAAGCATCTTTTGAATCCCTTGCAGCTTTATATTTTGTACTGAATGTTTTTTCGAGGGAAACAAGCCAGCTTCGGATTTGCATGAAAGTTGATGAATCAGGTTTCTCCTCCTCAAAGGCTATTGCAAGGCTTTCCGGTATCTTATAATTACCCGCATTCAGCATTTCTTCCATATAAACCTTTATCTTCCCGAAATTATCTTCGAATGACTCATCCGGAACCTCTGTCTTCATACACTCCTGCAGATACCGGTCGAGTATAGGTATAAGGTAACCCGAATACCATACATAATTGCTGATGGCCATATCATAAGGAAAAAATCTCTTTTCGTATCTGTTGTTTTTGAACTGTTCAACCGCCAACGCCTCGAACGACCAGCGGGCAGGCATCAGTTCACCCATGAAAGGAACAAATTCATACGAAGAGGCTTTCCTGCTTGTATGAAGCTGTTCATATTTCACAAGTACTCCGCTGAACAACAACTGTGGAATAATTATAAACGGGATCAGTATATAAATCGTAATTACGGAATTAAGTGCTGAAGAAAGATTCAGTCCTATCAGATTAGCACAGCATGAGGTCGAGAAAAGGACGAGCCAGTATTGTAAGGTCATTCCCTTTATTCCCAGAATTGAGTTTCCCACAAGAATGAACGTAATTGTTTGAATTGCTGAAATCAGAAACATTAAAAAGATCTTGGAACTTATATAGCTTAACCAGCTTAGATTCAGAAATGATTCCCTCTTCAGTATCTTCCTGTCTTTCAATATCTCTTCAGAGCTGATAATCAGTCCAAGGAAGAGTGATGTGATCACACACATAAACAGGTAAGCCGTCAGGTTATCATTCTCAATGAACTGATAGGAATTACCCTTTACATACCTCGTAAAGTAGCCCAGAAGGAAGGCCAGCAAAGGGGCACCCAATAAGCTTATAATAACGTACTGTCTGTTTGCAAGCTTCGAAAGCAGGTCCCTTGTGAAGAATATTCCCATCTGTTTCAGCCTGCCTGGAATACTGTAGATAATCTCAGGCAGTTTTTTTTGTCTTATTTGTGATATAGCCTGCGGATCTTTATATTGCTGTCTGAACATTGCCGACCATTCCTCAGGAGTGGTTTTACGTGTCTGGGTCAGCCTGCCATGTTCATCCACAATTTTAGCTTCGACAATCTGAAGCACCTGGTCGGGATTAATGTTTCCGCATTTGGTGCACTGATCCTCCTCCGGATTTGCCTGTCTGCTAAGTGTTTTGAAATGGACAACTGCAGCATTGGGATTGCCATAGAATACAGGGTATCCACCTTTGTCAAGGACAATTATCTTGTCGAACAGTTTAAAAATGTCGGAGCCCGGCTGATGAATATTGATCATCACAAGCTTCCCTTTATAAGTCTGTTCCTTAAGAAGATTTATGACTACCTCCGAATCAACTGACGAAAGACCTGAAGTGGGTTCATCAACAAAAAGAATGTAAGGTTCTCGAACAAGTTCCAGAGCAATATTGATCCTTTTTCGCTGGCCCCCGCTTATTACTTTATCCAGGGGATTGCCTACCTTCAGGTCCCTGATTTCCCACAGATCAAGATCGGCCATAATCCTGCAGACAATTTTTCTGATCTTCTTTAATGGGAAATTGCTCAGACATAATCGGGCGTTATAATAGAGGTTCTCGTAAACGGTGAGCTCCTCTATCAACAGATCATCCTGAGGAATATATCCGATAATGCCTTTTAGCTTATTTTTATCCCTGACATTATTTATATCGTAACCATTAATAAGTATGTTCCCGCTCTGGGGCCTTATGTTTCCATTCAGCAGATTCAGAAGCGTTGATTTGCCGGTTCCGCTGACTCCAAGAATACCAACAAGCTGGCCTGATTCACCGTAAAAATTAAAACTCTGAATTCCGTTCTCGCTGTTTGAAAAACGGAATGAAACATCATTGGCCGCCAGAGATATTTTTGCTTCAGATTTTGATTCATTAAAGATCCTTGTCAATTCCGAATAATACACGGTATTAAGTCCCTGCCCCTTTATTGAAGAACCGCTGTCGAACAGATATGATTGCTTCGGAAATATATGCTGACCGTTAAGGTAAAGATTGGTATCGCCTGTGTATCTCAGAATAAACACTTTCGTACTGGCAAGGCTCAGGAACATCAGCTCGCCTCTGAGATTGGGATTGAAGAAATGCTTAATCTTCCGAAACTTGCAGGCGGGGTTGCTGTTGACAAGGATGATCCTGTCTTTCTCGTATACTTTTGACACAGGATCAAGAATGAAGCTTTTAATATTCTTATACTCATTCTCCGGAATATTAAGGGTCAGAGCCAACGTCATAAGGAAATCGAGTTCGTTGCCGGTGATTTCCTTTCCGTATGAAATAAAATCAATAAGCTGGATTATTATATAGATTTTTTGCTTCTGGCGGAGTTCGTTGTTTATACCTTCACAAATCCTCTTTATTCGCATTGCTTTGAGAGCCTGTATTTCATAATCCCCGGAAGGCTCCTTTATCGCTTCCCTGTTTGTGAAGAGATCAAGGTAATCGGCAAATATTCTGAAATATTTTTCAACAAGTTCACTGTTAAGGTGACGGGCAAGAAAAGATTTTACAACATCTTTTTCCCTGGCTGAAATTTCGTTTATGTTTCCGATATCGCTTATCAGTGCAAAGAGCTGCATCAAAGCACGAAGGATGGGCTCATTCATAAGGAAAGGATTAAGTTTAAGCCTCGTTTAACAGATCCAAGTTAAACAAAAATCTTTTCCCGTCATACTGAAGTATAGAGTTTCCTGATATAAATTTCAGATTATATTTGCTGTTGATAAAACCTTTAAAAGCCCGATGCTTATTTTGCTAAAACACCCGCTGCTCACCCACAAGCTTTCACAGCTTCGCAAAAAGGAGACAAATATAAAAGAATTCAGGGAAACCATGGAGGAGATAGCCGGACTGATGGCTTATGAAGTCACGAACGATCTTCCGTTAAAAAAAGTGGTTGTTGAGACTCCGCTTGCCACATTTCAGACCCATGAACTTGATGTGGATATTGTTCTGGTTCCTGTTTTGAGGGCCGGTCTGGGAATGGTTGACGGAATTACCAGGCTGATTCCCACAGCCCGGATCGGTCATATAGGCATATATCGCGATCATAAAACCCTTGAACCTCTGACATATTACACCAAATTTCCCTATAATCTCGCAGATGCCCTCGTAATGGTCCTCGATCCTATGCTTGCAACCGGAGGCAGTTCAGGGGCCGCGATCCAGGTGCTTAAAGATAATGGGGCAAGGACCATTAAGCTGGTTTGTGTTGTAGGGGTTCCTGAGGGAGTCAGGAAGATTGAGCAAGATCATCCTGAAGTTAAGATATACCTTGCAAGCCTTGATGAAAAACTTGATGAAAACGGATATATTCTGCCAGGGCTGGGAGATGCAGGCGACCGGCTTTTCGGAACTTTTTGATTAGAAAAATCTATTTCAGGTAATCAAGGGAATATTTTATATAAACATCGTTCAACGGACAAAAACCGGTCTTTTTGATATCTGACTGGCCTTCACCCAGAACATACTTAAGAAATTCAACAATAGCAGGATCAGTAGGTTTACCTGACGACCCAAGCGTCAGCTCCCTGCAAAGCTGATCCGGAAAGAAGCCAAGCCATAGGCTGCGGTGAGCTTCTTCAAGGTTTATGAATGGAACCTCCACCCTGTCGATTTTATTGTCAAAATCGAGATCAACCGGAATTATCTGAATATCTTTCTTTCTGTCTCCGGTTGTAACATCAAATGCATATGAAAAATTAGAGAAACCGATAGCGAGAGGATCTTCCTGAATACTCTTGATCATTTCATCATCCCCGTTAATCCCAATTCCTTTGAGGTCAGATGCCTTCTTGTACATAAAAGCAGCCCAAATTTCAGCGGCTCCCGATTCATCAGACCTTGTATATACGGTTATCTTCTCTTTTGAATCGGTATCAAGCACCTCTCCCCAGGAAGGCTGTTTCCCTGACACAAAGATATGGATGAACTCATCGGGACTCAATCCCTGGTTCAGTAATTTCTCAATGTGGGGATTATTCTGATTTACTACCGGGGCTACCCCCTCTTTCGCTACCGGGATCACCCATATGCCGGCGCCAGTTTCCTCATCCGTCAGCGGCCGTGAGATCATTGCGAGCTGTGTTTTTCCCTCAAGAAGCTTGGTTATTCCTTCACCGGTTCCCGTTTTTTCAACTTCAATTCTGACTCCGGGATGAATTGCCATGAACTCATCAGCAAGCTTTAAAATCAGCGGATATAGGGCAAAGGCACCGCTGATTGAGAAGTTACCGGTGAGTTCGCTTTTTACTGTCTCATTTGGTTGGGTTATTTCCTTTTTGGTCCTGGGAGAATTGCAGCCTGACACCAGGACAAGGATTAAAAAAGGCGTAATAACTTTGAAAAAATTCATTTTTTCTTTAAAGTTATAAATTTTACAGTTTAAAATCAAACCCATTAAGACAATCTCTTTCTGACTTTATTGAGGCATGATTATCCTTTCCGCACAATTTTAGTAAATTAGGACCTCCATATATGTTAACTATTTATCAGGCTAATTGTTATTGTATAAATTGATCCTAAAAATATAAATGATCAATCCCGTCATCGAGGTTAAAAATGTCTGGAAATCTTTTAAGATGGTTCAGGCTGTAAAAGGAATAAATCTCAAAATTCCAAAAGGTCAGTTTACTGCTCTCCTGGGCCCTAACGGGGCAGGAAAAACCACCCTGGTTGAGATGATTGAGGGGATCCAGAAACCCGATGAAGGGGAAATCATAATAATGGGCAAACACTGGAAGGGTAACCAGGATGAGCTTCACAGAATTATAGGGTTATCCCTTCAGGAAACAAGATTCATTGACAAACTAAAAGTAACAGAAACGCTTCAGCTTTTTGCCAGTTTCTTTAACCTTGGAAAACAGAGGGTTAACGAGATAATAGAGATTGTCGGACTTGAAGAAAAGAGAAAATCATATGTTGTCAATCTTTCCGGGGGTCAAAGACAAAGACTTGCAATTGGCATTGCCCTGATTAACACACCCTCCATACTACTTCTTGATGAACCAACTACAGGACTTGATCCCAATGCAAGACGCGAGATATGGGACATCCTTCACAAGCTGAAAGAGGTGTCGGAGACTTCGATGATACTTACAACACATTATATGGAGGAAGCCGAAAATCTATGTAATTACATTGTAATTATGCATAATGGTGTAATCCTGCGTGAGGGAACGCCTGATACTTTGCTTAACGAGGCCAGAAATCTTGATGATCTGTTTGTTTCTTTAACGGGCAGGAGGATAAATGAATAGAATATTCCGCTTTAACCAGCTATGGCAGCTTACCTCGGCCCTGTTCCGCGAAATAATCCGCGAACCCGGAGTCCTTTTCTGGGGAATATTATTCCCCATTCTGATGTCGCTGGGCCTTGGGCTGGCTTTTACAAAAAAAGCCGATGTGGTCCGTAAAGTGGCTGTAAGCCGGACTACTGAGATGTCTGATAAAGGAATGTCTGAATTATCCATGTTCCTTGAAATGAAATGTATAAAACAACGATCTGAGTCGAAAGATGAATTCAGTTGGCAGTATGAACTTAAGAATGATAAACTTGGAAACACACTTTTCCTCTTTTATGAGCTCGACTGGAATGAGGCGATTGTAATGCTGAAGAGAGGAACCGTCAGTCTTATTTTAAAAAACAATGATGGGATAACGGAATATCATTTTGATCCGGTTAATGCAGATGCGGAACTTACCTACCTTAAGCTTCGTAATATAATAGGCTCAGGTGAGGTCCATTATGCTGAAAATAAATCCGAAATCAAACCTCTGACACTTACCGGAACGCGATATATTGATTTCCTGGTACCCGGCCTTATTACTATGGGAGTGATGATGTCCACAATGTGGGGTATAAGTTACGGATTAATTGAAAAACGCGCTAAAAAACTTCTTCGCCGGCTTATAGCAACCCCAATGAAAAAATCACACTTTCTGCTTGCATTGATAACTGTAAGGGTGACAATGAATTTTATTGAAGCTCTTGTATTAGTTGTTTTTGCATTGATCACATTCAATATGACGATCCAGGGAAGCATATCCGCACTGATAATGATGTTCCTTGCAGGAAATATAGCATTTGCAGGTATTGCCGTCTTTGTCTCATCCCATACATCAAATACCGAGGTCGGTAACGGACTGATCAATGCAGTTGTTATGCCGATGATGATATTATCAGGTATATTCTTCAGTTATCAGAATTTCCCTGACTGGAGTGTCAGGATAATAAAGGCGCTTCCACTCACAATGATGACCGATGGGATCAGAAGCATATTTAACGAAGGAGCGGGTTGCGCTGAGGTCGCAATTCCTATTCTGGTACTCTCAGTCATCGGGATTCTGTTTTTCAGTGCCGGACTTAAAATATTCAAATGGCATTAAGGTTTCCGTCAAACCGGAGCACTTCGCCTTTTCTGGTTGGAGAAGAAAATGATTTGTCCTTGTAATTAATTTTAAGTGGAAATCCTGAATTTGAAATAATTTCTACCGACCGTAGCTCTCCGGAGCTCCAGGTATATTCAAGCTCGAAACCTCCTCTTGCCCTTATTCCTTTAATATGACCATCTGGAATTTCATCAGGCAGAGCGGGCAAAAGATCAATACCGTCCAGATGGCTTTGCAGAAGCATTTCAACTATCCCTGCAGCGCCGCCGAAGTTACCGTCAATCTGGAAAGGCGGGTGAGCATCGAAAAGGTTTGGATATGAACCGCCGCCGGCTGATCCCCCACCCGAAGTCCGGGAAGAGGCTTGCCCCTGAGGCCTAAGCAACATCTGTACCATTTTCCAGGCATGATTTCCGTCCCGGAATCTTGCCCAGAAATTTATCTTCCATGCCAGGCTCCAGCCTGTTCCCTCATCACCCCTTGCAACAAGCGATTTTTTTGCAGCTTCCATCAGGTCCGGAGTCTCCTTCAAATTGATCTCATTCCCCGGGTAAACACCCCAGAGATGTGAAACATGCCTGTGCTTGTTATCCGGATCATCAATATCTTCCATCCATTCCTGGAGCTGGCCGAACCTTCCGATTTTATAAGGGGCTATTGCTGGCAGAAGTCTTTTCAGAGTGTCCGCAAAGGGCTTGTCAGAATTCATTATCCCTGTCGCTTCGATACATGCCTTGAAAAGACTCCTGATAATCTGATGATCCATTGTGGGGCCCGATACAAGACCTCCGTTCTCCGGTGAATTGGACGGGCATGAAACCAGCCATCCTGTTGCAGGATCGGTTGCGAGAAAATTCGCATAAAACATTGCGGAATTTTTCATAACCGGCCAGGCAATATTTTTCAGAAAAGTGGTATCCCTGCCGAAAAGGAAATGCTCCCAGTAATGGTGAGCCATCCAGCCGCTTCCTGAAACCCAGATTCCATGGTCAGCCGCATTTATCGGAGCCGCACCCCTCCATAGATCGGTATTATGATGCAAAACCCAACCTGGGGCATTATAATGATTCCTCGCCACCTTTTCACCAGCAGGCATTACTTCCCCGATCATCTTGAAAAGAGCATTATGACATTCCGCGATATTTAAGATTTCAACGGGCCAATAATTCATTTCGGTATTTATGTTCACTGTGTACTTGCTGTCCCACGACGGATTAAGCCTGTCGTTCCATATTCCCTGGAGATTCGCGGGATAGGTCCCCTCACGGCTCGACGATAGCAACAGATAACGCCCGTACTGGACATACAATGCTGCCAGGGTGTTGTCCATATTTTCAGGAACCTTCGCAATCCTGGCATCAGTGGGCATATCCCCGCTGCCTGAAGTGCCCAGATCAATTGAAAACCTTCCGAAGTATTTCTGATAATCAGCTGTATGTTTCTTTTTCAACTGTTTGTATGTCTGTCCTCCTGCAGCATCAAGATGTTTTTCACAAATTGCACCGGGGTCACCTGATACATCCTCCGGATTGACAAAATTTGTGGCTGCAGAAAGCCAGATTGCCACCTCATCAGCTTTATCAATATGAAGCTTATTATCAGTTACGGTGATATCTCCTCCTTTAAGAATAGCCCTGACAATTGCTGTTCCCCGGAGAGCCCCATCCTTAACGGTGACATCCAGACGGATAGTTCCGTCCTCGCCGGGAATGGAAGAAAATCCTTCATGCAGAGCCGTAAAAGAAATATCAAAAGTCAGACCCTTTTTCCTGTTGGATGATAGATTGACAGCAACAATATTGCCGGGATAACTCGCAAAGTATTCCCTGGTATAGGTAACTCCGCCGGCTTCGTACGATGTTTTACAGACAGCCTCCGACAGATCCAGCTGCCTCCTGTAACCTGTTGCATTTTCGTGCCCGGGAAAAGTCAGCCATAAATC
>DAIUKI010000040.1:0-12366 GCA_036848255.1 Bacteroidales bacterium
AGAATTGACTCCGATATCATTGTAATGATAGCGTACTTTCATGCCATGATTTGCAATGCTCCTGAGCTTTTTTGCCAGTTCATCATCATTTGTGTAAACAGCTCCGCCGTCGCCATAGCATCCAAGGTTCTTTGACGGGAAAAAAGATGTTGTTCCGGCATTACCGATTGTACCTGCCTTTTTCACAATACCTCCCGGAAAGAAATAGTCGGTACCAGTTGCCTGGGCGGCATCTTCGACTATGAGAAGATCATGTTCCACAGCTATCTTCATTATGCTGTCCATATCTGCACACTGACCAAAAAGGTGAACAGGGACAATGGCCCTGGTCCTGGGGGTTATTGCCTTTTTTATTTCTCCTGCTGAAATATTGAAGTTTCCGGGTTCCGGATCGACAATTACAGGCTTAAGACCAAGCAGGGCGACTGCTTCGACGGTTGCAATAAAGGTAAAATTGGTTGTTATGACTTCATCCCCGGGCTTCAGACCGAGTGACATCATTGCTATCTGAAGCGCATCGGTCCCGTTGGCACACGAAATAACATGCTTTACACCAAGATATGCCTGCAATTCTTCCTCAAACAGCTTTACCCCGGGTCCTTTAATAAAGGATGTTGAATTTATAACCGAAAAAATTGCATTGTCAACTTCCGGCCTGATCCTCTCATACTGAGTCTTCAGGTCGACCATCTGGATCTCTCTCATGCGAAAGAAAATATTAAAGCTACGAAGATAATATTTTTCGGCTTAAAAGTTCACAGTCAGGACGGTCCCATAACATTTATTATAGTTCCGGTAAGATGGTGACAACGTGTTGTAAAAATGTTAATAACATCACCCTGTTTTTTTAGGGAAACCCTCCGGTATGATCTTATTTTGTCCGAAAGAAAACAGATCTTTTTGTGGATATAAAAGCTTTCATTCGGGAATTGTTATTTGGTCATGATTGCGTCATTGTACCGGGCTTTGGGGGATTTATTGGAAATTTCTCACCTGCCAGGATTGATGAAAATTCAGGCACTTTTTACCCTCCGGTCAAGAAAATCTCCTTTAACAGGAACCTGAATCACAATGATGGACTTTTAATAAGTAAAATTTCACAGGCAACCGGGGTCAATTATGGTGACGCACGCCATATGGTTGAGGAATTTGTCAAAGAGCTTACCGGAAGGCTTTCCAGGGGAGAAAAGCTGGTGTTTGACCATATCGGCGTCTTTGTGAACAACCATGAAAACAATGTTCAGTTCGAACCCGAGGCAAATATAAATTACCATCCGGGTTCGTTCGGGCTCGAATCATTTCAGTTGTTTCCCGTTAAGGATTATGATGTCAGGAAGAGGGTGATCAGCCATGTCAGCAGGGAATCCTTAAGGATCAGCGCAACCCGGAAAAATCTTTGGAGGGCCGCGGTTTTGATCCCGGTTCTTGCACTTCTCATAGCTATACCGCTGAAAACAGACAGGTTTAACCCGGACGTGGAGGCAACCTCCCTGAATCCCTTAGTCACGGCAGAATTTGAAAACAACAAAAAGGCTATTGATGAAGCCGTCGTTATTGTGCCTGACAGTAATATAACAGTTATGGCCGAAATACCGCTGGCACCGGTAGAAGAAGCTCAATATTCTGTTATTACCGGGAGCTTTAAATCGGAAGAAAATGCTCTTTCACATATGGAAAGCCTGAAAGCCAACGGGTATGAACCAGAGATTCACCAGGCTTCAAACGGTTTTTTCAGAGTCACCGCAACAACCTGCAGGAATATGCAAACAGCTGTTTCAACGAGAGACAGCATCTCAAAGAAATTCCCCGGAACCTGGATCTCCAAAAAGTGATCTATTTGATAGCACTTCCGTTACTGATTTTATCTGCCGGAGTGACCATCACAAGCTTTCCATCCCTGTCTTCTGCCATCAGTATCATTCCTTTTGACTCAATCCCCTTGATTTTTCTCGGTTCAAGATTGGCTACTATAGAGATCTGCCTGCCAATAATTGCCTCCGGCTCATAATATTCAGCAATTCCTGATACTATAGTCCTGACATCCAGTCCTGTATCAATTTTCAGCTTCAGGAGCTTGGTTGTTTTCGGTACCTTTTCCGCTTCAAGAATGGTTGCTGTCCTGATATCTATTTTGGTAAAGTCGTCGAACGATACCGGGTCCTTGGAAGGCAATAACTTTGCAGAGGCAGATTCATTTGCCTTTTTCGTTGATTCAAGCTTGCTTATCTGCTTTTCGATCTCTTCTTTCTCGATCTTTTCGAACAGGAGGCCCGGTTTATTAATCATATGACCAGGCAGGAGAAGATCATCCCTTCCTGCAGAATCCCATGAGGTGTTTTCACTGTTTATCCATTTTCTCAGTCTGCTCATCGAAAAGGGGAGGAACGGTTCAAGTATGATTGTAAGGTTGGCAGTGATCTGAAGGGCAATATTCATTATCGTTTTTACCCTTTCAGGATCGCTCCTGTCAATTTTCCAGGGTTCAGAATCAGCAAGGTATTTGTTGCCGAGCCTTGCAAGATTCATTGCTTCCCTGAGGGCTTCGCGAAACCTGAAGGTTTCCAGGCTGGTTTCAACATTCTCCCTAATCCTTGAGATTTCTTTCAGGACAGATTTGTCGTTTTCATCAGTAATTCCCCTTTCGGGAACTCTTCCATCATAATACTTCACCGTAAGGACAAGGGTGCGGTTGACAAAATTGCCCAGTATGGCAACAAGCTCATTGTTATTGCGTGCCTGAAAATCCTTCCACGTAAAATCATTGTCCTTTGTTTCAGGAGCATTCGAACAAAGCGTATATCTTAAAACATCCTGCTTGCCGGGGAAATCCTCGAGATATTCATGAAGCCAGACGGCCCAGTTTCGGGATGTTGAGATCTTGTCATTCTCGAGGTTGAGAAACTCATTGGCAGGAACATTCTCAGGAAGAATGAATGATCCTTCAGCCTTCAGCATTGCAGGGAAAATAATACAATGAAAAACTATGTTATCCTTTCCGATAAAGTGGATCATCTTTGTCTCAGGATCTTTCCAGTATTTCTCCCAGTCAGGAGTAAGCTCCTTTGTGGCAGATATGTATCCGATAGGAGCATCGAACCATACATAAAGAACCTTCCCCTTTGCCCCTTCAACGGGAACCGGAACACCCCAGTCGAGATCACGGCTTACAGCCCTGGGCTGGAGACCCTGATCGATCCACGATTTGCACTGTCCGTAAACGTTTGTTTTCCATTCCCTGTGATCTTCAAGTATCCATTTTTTAAGCCAGCCCTCATATTTGTCGAGAGGCAGGTACCAGTGCAGGGTTTCACGAAGTACTGGCTTGCTTCCGCTTATTGTTGAATGAGGGTTTATAAGGTCATTCGGGCTAAGGGAAGTACCGCATTTTTCACATTGGTCACCGTATGCATTTTCATTGCCGCAGTGAGGACATGTGCCCATTATATACCTGTCGGCCAGGAAACAGCCAGCCTCTTCGTCATAGTATTGTTCCGATACCTTTTCAGTGAATTCGCCCTTGTTGTATAGCTTCAGGAAAAAATCGGATGCCGTCTCATAATGAACTTTATTTGAGGTCCTTGAATATATGTCGAATGCAATGCCGAAATCCTCAAAAGCCTTTTTGTTCAGGGTATGGTAACGGTCAACAACCTGCTGAGGTGTGATCCCCTCGTTGCGTGCCTTCAGGGTGATAGGCACTCCATGCTCATCTGATCCGCATATTGATATTACATCTGCCCCTTTCATCCTGAGATACCTGGTATAAATATCTGACGGGACATATACCCCTGCAAGGTGTCCTATATGAAGCGGGCCATTGGCATACGGAAGTGCGGAAGTGATAAGATATCTTTTAAAATTCTTCATTAGTTTTTCAGAAATGGTCAGAAATTTTCAAAATTGCCCAAAGATAATGTTTATTCATGCAGTTGGATGAATTGCTAATAAGGATTATTTTTACCGGATATAAGCATTGCAATGTCCCTGAAAAAAATCCAACCACCTTTCCTGAAAAAGGGCGATGAAATCGCAATAATCTCTCCGTCATGGTCAATTGATGAGGATAAGATCAGCAAGGCTGCGGTTTTCCTGGAAGACTGGGGATTGAAGGTAAGGCTTGGCAGGAATGTACTTGGGCAGTCGGGCCCTTTTGCCGGCACTGATAATGAACGCCTCCATGACCTTCAGGAAATGACTGATGATCAGCGTATAAAAGCTGTAATCTGCTCAAGGGGAGGATATGGCATGCTCAGGATTATTGACAGGATGAGATTCTCAGCCCTGAAAAAGGCCCCAAAATGGTATGTCGGATTCAGTGATATCACTGTCCTGCACCTTTGGCTGAATGATGTTATGGGCATTGCCTCGATACATGGCGAAATGCCGCTTAACTATTCCGGATTGGACAAAACAAAAGCTTCCTTCAGAACTCTTCATGATGCGATATTCGGTGAGTATAAACCGATATCATGGGAAGGGACATTTTTACGGCCCCGGGAAGCCACCGGTGAAATTACCGGAGGAAACCTCTCGCTTATCTACAGTCTTATCGGGACAAAAGCTGAACCCGGAACCAGGGGAAGGATCCTGTTTATTGAAGAAGTCGGGGAGTACTATTACCATCTCGACAGGATGATGACATCACTCAGGCTGGCAGGAAAGTTGAGAGGCCTTGCGGCTCTGGTAGTCGGAGGACTGACCAGAATGGAAGATACGAAAACACCCTGGGGCAAAAGCGCCGAACAGACAATTGCAGAGGCAGTATCGGAGTACGGGTATCCTGTTTTCTTCGGTTTTCCTGCCGGACATACTGATGATAACAGGGCTTTCTATATAGGAAGGACCGCAAGGATCACTCCTGATAGAGGAAAGGCGGTCCTGACATACATGTAATCAGCTCAGGATTTAAAATGCCGAAATAAGCAGATCAAGGTCTTTTGAGATTGCTCCGAATCTCTGACCCAATGTCTCATTGGTGAGGATCCCGTTGAAAAGATAGACACCGTTCCGCATTCCGCGGTCATTCCTGAGAAGCTGTATTATTCCTCCCGCTTCTGCTATTTCCTGGAAGAGAGGATTGAATATGTTGCTGAGAGCAATTGAGGCTGTCCGTGCCATTCTTGAGGGAAGGTTCCATGCCGAGAAATGTATCACTCCGTGCTTTTCGTATACCGGATCCCTCAGAACCCGGCATTCTGTTGTCTCTATACATCCGCCGCGGTCGATGCTAAGGTCAATTATAACTGATCCCTTTTTCATGGTTTTTACCATTTCCTCTGTAATATAGTACCTGGGGCGAAGGTCCTCAAGCTCAACCGCACCTATCAGCACATCGGCCGATTTAAGGGCTTTTTTCAGAACCTGGGGATGAAAAACCGATGTCTGCAGACGTTGATTAATAAGATTCTGAAACCGCCTGAGATTTTGAAGCGACTGATCGAATATTTTTACCTGTGAGCCAAGTCCCAGGGCTGCACGGGCAGCATATTCACCTGCAGTATTGGCCCCGATGATGACTACCTCTGTCGGTGTAACACCGGTTATACCTCCGAGGAGAACACCCTTCCCTCCATGATGGTTGCTAAGATAATCCGATGCAACCAGAATGGATGTCACGCCGCTTATCTCGCTCATCGACTCCATTACGGGCATTACACCGTTATTATCCTTGATCTTTTCCAGGGCAATGGCTGTTACCTTTTTCCTGATAAGCTTCCCAAGGGTTTCCTCACTTAGCTGAAGAACATTGAGGAACGACATAACTATCTGGTTGCCTTTAAGATAATCAACCTCATGCAATGTGAATGGAGCAACCTTTATTACGGCCTCAGCACTGAAAACCCTGGCCAGGGATTCGGTGATCACTGCTCCGTTTTCAGCATAATCCTTGTCAGAATAGTTTGCCCCGGATCCGGCTCCCTTCTGCATGATTACCTCATTCCCATTTTCAACAAGGATGTTAACTGCCTCCGGGGTAAGAGCCACCCTTTTCTCATCATTCTTTTTATCGCTTGCAATGCCGATAGTGATCTTCCTGCTCTTTACTGCAGTATCAAGCTGTTCTTCTTTTGGCATAAACGTGGTATTGCCAAAACTCAGATTTCCGTTTTTGCCTTTTTCATTCATTGCCGGAATGTTGTTATTTTCTCAAAGTTAAGAAAATTGCGATACAGGAGCAAGGATTAAGAAATGTCAAGGATCCGTCGTTCGTTGTCTCCCACAGTGATCCTGATTTTGGCAGACCCGGGGGGAAGTATTCCGCCGATCAGCTCGGGCCATTCCATTAAGCAATATGATCCGCTTGCAAAATACTCCTCGATGCCAAAATCAAAAACCTCCTCTTCCTTCTTTATCCTGTAAAAGTCAAAATGGTAAATTATTTCGTTGTTGTTTGTCTTATATTCATTCACCATGGTAAAAGTCGGGCTGGTTACGATATCAATGGCGCCGAGGAAATTGCAGATCGCCCTGATAATTGTGGTTTTCCCCGCTCCCATCGACCCGTAGAATGCTATCAGCTTATTACCTGATGTATAATCGAGTATTTTTTTTGCTGCTGCAGGAAGGTGCTTTTTGTCTTTGATAAGGATTCTCATCCCTGTTGCCTGATTAATTATGAAACAGGTTCAAGGCAGGCTATGGGAAGCATTATTTCCTGCATGGAAATGCCTCCATGCTGGAATGTGTCCTTGTAATAGCCAGCATAATAATTGTAGTTGTTCTGGTAAACCAGGAAATCCTTGTTTAGCGCAAAAATATATTTTGAAGTGATGTTTGTTTTTGGAAGGCCGGCCTTTTCGGGATATCTGAGCTCAAAAACCTGTCTTGGATTGTAATCGAGATTCCTGCCCATTTTGTACCTGAGATTGGCTGATGTCTTCCGGTCGCCGATAACCTTTATCGGATTCTGCACCCTGATTGTACCATGGTCCGTACTGAATATGATCTTTACCGGCAGGGTTGAAAGAGCTATTAGCAGTTCGTAAAGAGGTGAATGAACGAACCATGAACGGGTAAGACTCCTGTAAGCTTTCTCATCGTTTGCAAGATCCCTAATAAGACCAATTTCGGTCCTTGCGTGCGAAAGCATGTCGACAAAATTGTAGACCAGAATATTTATGTCATTATCAAGCATCTGCCTCATTCTTTCATTGACTTTGCGGCCCTCCTGGTTACTGATTATCTTGTGATATGACCATTTATATTTCAGTCCTTTGCGGGCAAGCTGATATTTGAACAGCTCCTCTTCAAAATTATTCTTGCCCTCCTCCTCATCATCCTCAACCCAGTATTCGGGCATAATTGCTGCAATAGCAGAAGGCATCAATCCCGAAAACATTGCATTTCTGCTGTACTGCGTGGCTGTAGGCAGGATGCTGAAATAGATATCCTCTTCGATCACCCTGTAAATGCCTGCAAGTTCGGAAGCGATCATTTTCCACTGATCGAATCTCAGATTATCGATGAGAATGAAGAAAAGGGGCCTTCCCTGCTGAACATTTGGAAATACCTTTTTTGCAAAAAGCGACGGTGACAGCACAGGCTTGTCTGTTGCATCCGGATCGAGCCAGCTTTGATAGTGACAGGTCAGATATTTGACAAAGGAATTGTTTGCATCATTTTCCTGCATTTTCAGGATTTCATTCATACCCTGATCAGTTGATTTTTCAAGCTCTGATTCCCAGAAAGTGATCTTCCTGTAAAGCTCGGTCCAGTCTGTATGGGTCCTGGCTGATGAAATAAGATTACCAATACTGCTGAACTCCTGCCTGTAATTTGTAGTTGTCTTTTCAGTTATGAGCCTGCGCTGTTCTGTGATCCTTTTTACTACAAGAAGCAGCTGATTTGGCTTAACTGGCTTAATAAGGTAATCAGCCATTTCCGATCCGATGGCCGCTTCCATAATACCCTCTTCCTCGTTTTTGGTGATCATGACAACCGGCAGATCATTCTTTATCTCCTTGATCAGGCGGAGGGTCTCCAGTCCGCTACGGCCGGGCATTGATTCATCAAGGAATATCAGATCATAAGGATTTTGACGGACCAGGTCAACAGTGTCGATGCCATTGGTGCAGGTATCAATTTCATAGCCTTTTTCTCTAAGGAACAATACATGCGCCTTTAGGACCTCGATTTCGTCATCTGTCCATAAAATTCTTATTTTTCTCATCGCTGATCAAAGATTCAGGATGTAAAATTACCTTTTCTTTTGTCCTTTGAGGTAATTTTCATTAAAGAAAAGATAGTAACGGTCAGGATTTTTATCCTGATCAAGTGTTTCCAGGTTGTTACTATTTATCAGGAAGGTGATTATACGGGCGCCTGAGATATTTCTTATCAGCTTTTCAGCCTTGAAAGAATTATAGTACTCCCATGCCTGGGAATTATCGGCGAATCCCGACACGGCTATTTTTATGTATTTGTTATCGACCAGAATGCCATCGGTACGGTAATTCGCATTTGTGTGATTATCAATATTATAACTTATCACATCAAATGAAGCCTGGTTGATATTGAATTCAGGATCATCTATTATCACAACGAAAGAATATAATGAAACAGTATCAACAATATAAATTTCAGCAGCAATCACTTTGTCTTCTTCAATTTTGAGCTCGGGAAGCTTCTCATTCAGATATGCAGATAATTCCAGGGCTTTTTTCCCCTCCTCGGTTTCCGGCCATGTCTTTATAATCCGGTTCAGCTCGTCTTTAAAAGTTCTTTCATCGCTTGTCCTCGCGACTGAATAAGCCCGCAGGAGCATGAATTTCGGTGCCAGGGTGGCTGATGGATTGATCGAAACCGCACTGTCGCAAAGCGCAATAGTTTCTCTGAACTTTTCGAGTGTAAAAAGATTATATGCTTCCTGGTACAATTTTTCCGACATCCTTATTTCGGCCATCTTTTTATTAAAGTAATCCGGATCAGAGATTATTTTTGCAAACTCGCTTTCGGGGTATTTTTCAAGAAGGCGCTGGCGGGATATCTCTGATTTCTGGCTGTTGTCCTCCTTATACAGCCCGTAAAGATCGTAAAGCGCTTCAGGCACGAGTTCGTTGTCCGGGAAACGCTTCAATAAAGATTCATAGGATTCAGCGGCTTTTTGTTTGTCGGCTATTTTCTCGGAAAATACCTTGCCCGCATTAAAATAGGCGCCTGCGATCTTCTCATTCGAAAGCCTGATCAGCGAATCGTTCAGAGGCAGGTTTTTAAGGTAGAAATCAGGCTTCTTATAGTCCATAACTGCCTCGGTAGTATCTGACCGGGCCTTCCCGTCTTCATCCTGTCCGTCGGCGTTCTGCTGAGCGCTTACCCTGGCTTTGTTCGACCTTCTCCAGTTATCCTCAAGCCGGCGCTCCCCCCATCTCCTCCTGAATTCGGTCCGGCCGAAAGACAGGGCAGTCTGATTATAAAAATACCATTTCCCTTCCTGCTCAATATTGTCCTGGAATCTTCTTTGGTTTTCATAGTATTGCCCTATATTGGACCTGTCGGCATATTCGGACGTTTTTCCTTCGCTTTCATCCTTAATGATTCTGTCAATTATTCCTGATATAATTGCTTTCCTTTCATTCTCTGGCATTGATGCAACTTTCTGGAGGCTGTCCTCAGTCTGGATTATTGTCAAATGAGTTACAAGCGAGTTGAGGTTCTGTGATTTTGTTTTCAGCTCCTTAATATCGGGATATTTCTCATCGAGGAAAAATACTGTGCTATCGTAATATTTTCCGGCATTTATATAATCGGGGATGCCATAATAGTGATCAGCGAGGGCAAGATAGGATTTCCCTTTCTGATTTTGATTTACGGAGCTCGATGATGCTGATTTCCCGTAATATTCCAGCGCCTCTTTTTGCTTCCCTTCTTTTTTCATCATGTTCCCGAGGGAAAAATAGATCTGGTCCTGAAAGTCATTGTTTTTTGAATCTTTCAGCATTTTCTCGAGCTCTTTCCTGATTTCTTCCGGATTACCGGAATTCACATCGAATACTCCGGCAATATTGATCCTTGCATTGAATTCAACATCATAGGGCGGATTCATCTTAACTACATTCCTGTACAGCGATATTGCCTTTTCCGTATCACCGGTCTGCTCATATAACTGGGCAAGGAGATAGGTAAGCCTGTATTTTGTCCTTTTCCCGGTTACCAGTTCAATTGACCTTGAAAGGGGATCGATGGCCTCCTGGTACTTTTTCTGCTTCACGAACAGATCGGCCAGAGTCGAATAATAAATCGCCCTGAGGGCTTTGGGTGACTTCGGGTCCGGCTCAATCTCAGCCAAAAGCCTGTTCGCTTCAATATAGCTTCCCCGCTCGCTGTTGATCCTTGCGAGCCATATTGAAGATTCCGTTTTTATCTCAGGATCATTGGCCTCGGCTATGCAATAATTGAAAACTGATGCAGCATCGCTGAACTCGTGTTTGTAAAACCTGGCTTTCCCAATCAGGAAATAACTGTCGTCGACCCATTCGTTAAACTCCTTTTTTTCAAGGAGGGACTTCTCATTTTCAGATAGATCCTTCTTCGGATCGAATTTGGGCTTCGCGGTTATCGACTTCAGGGAAATCAGTCTGGAGGCTTTCTGAATGGCTGTTTCCATATTGGACGAACAGAGTGAAACAGTCGAAGGATCGCTGTTTTCAAAGACCCTCAGCATTTCAGAGAAATCATCACTGTAATTTTTGCTGATTTTCAGTATTCCTTCCTTAAAACTCTCATAGCCATTGAAATAGATATTATACCTTGCGGTCAGGCCATGATAAAACCTGGTTGTACCCGTGTTTTTCTCAACGGAACAACCTGTAAGGAACAGAGAGAGTCCCAGTGTTATCAGAAATTTATATGATACTCTCCAGGAAAGCAATAAATACTATTTAGTACTATAAACTTACTTAAACTGAGTATAGTATTTCAAAGGTAAGCAAAATTGGAACAGCGCGGATTCTCAGGCCGAAATCACTTTTGTGATCTCCGGAACTTCCTGCATGATCGCCTGCTCAACGCCTGCCTTAAGTGTCTGCATGGCGAACTGGCATCCATGGCAGGCGCCCGTAAGCCTGACCTTTACAGTCAGATCATCCGTTACCTCTATGAGTTCAATGTCACCGCCGTCATTCTGAAGATAGGGTCGTACCCTGTTCAACGCCTTAACCACCTTTTCGTTAATGATTTTCAGATCTGCCATATTTATCAATATTTAAATTATTTACTTGTTTATTTCCACTTTTACTGTTGGCCTGATTTCCCTGTTCCTTTTATCAACTTTGTCAATCACTTCTCCGGCCAGCTCCATAAATGCATTTCCCGTGACGGAATCACCCAGGACAACCGGATAACCATTATCGCTCCCCTCGCAAATGCTCTGGACCAGGGGGATCTGCCCTAGCAGGGGAACATCCATCTTTTTCGCAAGGGTTCTGCCTCCGCCTTTACCGAAAATAAAATATTTGTTCCCCGGGAGTTCGGCTGGTGTAAACCACGACATGTTTTCAACCAGGCCAAGGACAGGGACATTTATCTTGTCGCTCCTGAACATCGCAATTCCCTTGAGGGCATCGGCTAACGCAACTTCCTGCGGTGTGGTGACTACAATTGCTCCGGTAACAGAGACTTCCTGGACAAGGGTAAGGTGAATATCGCTGGTTCCGGGGGGAAGGTCAAATAGTAGATAATCAAGTTCTCCCCAGTCGCCCTGAGCAATAAGCTGTTTCAGAAAACCTGATGCCATGGGCCCTCTCCAGATAACTGCCTCGGAAGGATTAACAAAAAAGCCTGTCGAAAGCACTTTTACTCCAAATTTTAAGAGCGGCACAATCCGGTCGGAATCTTTGATCCTGACCACTTCGGGATGATAGTTTTCGGCATCGAACATTCTGGGCACCGAAGGGCCATATACATCAGCATCCAGAAGTCCGACAGCAAATCCCTTCCTTGCCAGGGCTATTGCAAGGTTAACAGCAACCGTAGTTTTTCCGACACCGCCTTTGCCCGAAGCGATTGCAATTATGTTTTTCACTCCCGGCAGAATTTCATTCTCCTTTTCCTGATGTTTTTGCGAGGTGATCCTTGGCTCTACCCTTATCTCCCTTATCACGGCATCGGCCCCAAGAACCTCCTTTATTGCCCTGGCAGCCGAGCTTTTTAATGATGAAATAAATGGATCATTTGATTTTTCCGGCGTGATTGTCACTGAAATCCCATCCTTCCCGGATTCAATATCAGAAACGTAACCCAGAGATACAATATCTTTCCCTTTTTCGGGATGAATAACCCTGGAAAGGGCTTCTTTTATCTGGTCTTTACTGAACATATCAATTATAACTGAATTATACTGCTTAATTTCTTTATTAAATTTTTTCAGAC
>DAIUKI010000041.1:0-12324 GCA_036848255.1 Bacteroidales bacterium
ATTGGAGCTCCTCCTCAGTTCATCAGACGAAGAGAAATAAAATATTGGTTTACGGTAAATACTATACCTTTTACGATAATTAATTTACCTGAATCGATAAGCAGGATACAACTCTATGCTTATCTTGGTTTCAGTTCATTTATTTTTTCAACCGGATGTAGAGCCAGAGATTCCTTTTTAACGATCTTTTCGGTTCCCAAAGTAAATGTTGCAGTCTGCTTTATATTCTTTGATGATGATCCTATCTTCACCGAATAAACTCCTTTTTCAGCTGTCCATGCCGATAGCGGGGAATTGAATGAAGCAAGATCCTTTCCTGAAGTATCAAAGCTAAGCAACTCAGACTCACCTGGTTTGAGCAGTCTTGTCTTTTTAAATCCCTTAAGCTCGATTACAGGTTTGTCAAGAGTCTTCCCCGGAGCAGAAAGATAAAGTTGAACAACTTCTTTACCATCGGTTTTACCCGTATTTTTTATTTCGACCGTTGCCGTTATTTTGCTTCCGAACTTTGTTGAACTTAGTTTCAGTTTTGAATATTCAAAAGACGTGTAGGAAAGTCCAAAACCAAATTCAAATGAAACAGGAACATTGAAGGTTGTGTAATACCGGTAACCGGTATAAATGCCCTCTTCATATGTCACTTCAGCAGGCTGCGGACGCATAAATGCAGCCATCATATCAGGTTCCTTATCTGCCTGGGGCTGAGTCTGTCCGGTTACTTTGCCCGGAAAACCGGATGCTGAGGGCACATCCTTGTAATTCACAGGGAAAGAGGAGGCCAGTTTACCGGATGGATTAACTTTCCCAACCAGGATATCGGCAATTGAGTTCCCGGTTTCCTGCCCGGCCTGCCATGCCAGAAGAATTGCATCCGGAATCTCTTTCCAGCTTGCAGTCTCTATTACACCTCCCACATTAAGGATCACAATGGTTTTCTTTCCTTTTGCATGAAAGGCAGAGGTTACAGAACTGATAAGTTCCTTTTCGCCCGGGGTGAGAAGAAAATCACCTTCCCCTTCTTTCCGGTCGTAACCCTCGCCCGAGTTTCTTCCGATAGTTATTATTGCAGCATCGGTAAGATTGACAATGCTGTTGACAATATCTGAATTGACAGATAATTCAGCTACCGGGACCGATCCCATCATGAAACCGCGGCTTCTTTGCCGGCCTGCCTTTGCAGTTTTTAAATAAGCTTCATAAAGGGCCTTTAGGTTTTCGTCAACAGATAATCCTGCGTTCTGCAATCCCTCAACAAGTGCAACACTGTATGCCTCGTTTACATCACCACTTCCCGTGCCGCCAGTTATGATCTCATACGATGTATTTCCGAATGCAGCAATCTTTTTCGTTTCTGCCGGGAGAGGCAAAGCCGAGTCAAAATTCCGGAGCAATACCATGCCTTCAGACGCAGCCTGACGCGCAACAATGGCATGTGATTTCAGATCAGGTTTATTTGAGAATTTATACCCCTTAATCTTTGGGGATTGAAGAACTATATTCAGTATCCTTTCAACATTTTTATCAAGGACTTTTATATCAAGCTTTCCCGACTTTGCCGCTTCCAGAATTGCCTTGTTCTGATTGGGATTCCCCGGCATCAGCAGATCATTGCCTGCATTCATCATTGCCACTGCATCCCTTCCTCCGAACCAGTCGGTCATTACAAATCCCCGGAATCCCCAGTCATTGCGGAGGATCTTTGTCAGCAAATCATAACTCTCGGAGGCATAGGTGCCGTTTATAAGATTATAGGATGACATTACGGTCCAAGGCTGGGCCTCTTCCACCGCCATGCTGAAACCTCTGAGATAGATCTCACGCAGTGCACGTTCGCTCACTATTGTGTTTAATGAGTTACGGTTTGTTTCAGCATTATTTGCTGCAAAGTGCTTGACTGAAGTGCCCACTCCCTGAGATTCAACACCGTTCACCATAGCAACAGCCATCTTGCCGGTTATATATGGATCTTCGGAATAATATTCAAAATTCCTTCCGCAGAGAGGATTCCTGTGAATATTCAAACCTGGGCCGAGTAAAACATCCACACCGTATTCAAGAACTTCATTTCCCATCGCCTGTCCGACCCTGTTTACAAGGTCAACATCCCACGATGAAGCCAGAAGGGTACCCACCGGGAAAGCCGTACAAAAATATGTCGACTTATCGTTTGGACGGGCAGGACTTATCCTGAGGCCAGCCGGTCCATCAGCAACAACCAGGGAAGGGATGCCAAGCCGTAGAATGGAGTAAGTAGTCCCTGCTGCCCCCGGTACCTGATCCTGAGTCTCTCCCACCACCGGGCTCATCTGCCCGACAGCCTGCGAAAGTTCCGGGGGGACCCCCGACATGCGCATACCCTGACCAACAACGAGATTGACTTTTTCTTCGAGGGTCATCGCAGCAATCACTTTGCTCAACGGATCTTTTCCCAACTGTGGAAGTGTTTTGCCTGTCTGGGCATTGAGTGTCATTCCAGTGAAAATGAACAGGATCATAAGAGTAAATTTGTTTTTCATGTGTAAATAATAATATTATATTGTCTTAACTCAATGTTCTACAGTCAGGCAAAACCTTCCTGTCCGCCTTAGGATTACAAATTGTATCACAATCTGGTATCATTCGGAATTCTTCCTGTAGTAGATGGTATTGTTGTTCCAGTCCTTTGCTATAAAAACTCCGTTATGATCGATAAATAAGTTATTCAGTTCATTGTTTACCCAGTAGATCTCATAACGCTCAAGATCGTTCGATTTCAGGATGCCAAAACCGGGGACAAGTATATAATAAGCATCCTCCCATTTATTGAAAATGTTATCCATTGATGTTCCAAACTGAGGAAAACAACCAAATAACCTGGTGAAAGTGGCTCCCATATCGGTCGATTTAAAAATTGCAAATCCGCCATCCTGATTGCAAATGAATATTTCCTCCACGTCATTCACATATAGCTTGGTGGAAAAGCCTGGCGTTTCAATATGTGTCCAGGTCAAGCCATTGTCATCAGAACGGTTCAGGCTGCAGCAATTGGAACCATGAAATAAAAGTGTGCCGTTTTTCAGCCGGAAAACATCACCGTAACCAAAAGACGACAAATTGCTCCCGGCTGTCTGCCAGGTGCCACCTCCGTCAGCTGAGAAAACAGTGGGATATTCAAACTTAAAAACCCAAATATAATCATCATTTGCCACATCCATAAAAACATAATAAGGATTGTCGGGAAATGGTTTTGTGCATTTTTGCCACGACATTCCATGATCATTGCTTTTCACAATTTCACCGTTCCATGTACTCACAAAAAATGTCCCCCTGCTATCAATTTCAATGGTCCGGGGTGATTCCAAAACGGGATGGGTCACCTTCTCCCACATATAATACTTTTCTCCCTGCCTGTAAAGCTTACTGCCTGAAATCATAAGGGTTACTCCTGCGACAGTATCTGCCGCCAGATCAGATATTCTTCCGTCAGGATCTTCCGCAACAGCGTCCCACTCATTTTCCCTCAGTGTAATGGCAGTAAGAAGAATTGATGTTACATACTCGCCATTCAGCTTAAATATTTCAGCTTTGAGTTTATGATCAAGGGAATTGGGCCCAAGGGTCCAGTCAGTGGTAATTCTTTCAGCATCTTCCGTAAGAATTGTTTCCTGCGCTATCGAACCACCTCCCTCCGTTACGGTAAAAACAATTTTGAAAGGTGTCGTGACCTGTTCCTTATTGTTGTAAATCTTTAAAACAACATCTATTTTTTCACCCGGATTATATCTTTGTCCCTGTTGATTCTCAAAGAGGAAGGAATAACTTTCAAGCATTTCCATTGAAGGATCGGGTCCGCAAAAAGGGATAATAATAAGAAATAATCCAAGGATCAGAATCCGGAATCCGGGTTTCCAGTTTTTAATGGCTGTGCTTTGAAGTTTGTGAAAAACCATCTGTCAATTTTTTTATGAGTTCACTTCACCACTTTAACAGGGACCCTTACCCCTATCCGGAACGAGAGAGAGCTGTTTTCAAAAACAGTCCCATCGCTAAAAAATGATTCGTTTGCAGGAAGGTACGACTCATCATAAACCTCTCCGAAACCTCTTCGGTATTGAAAACCATACTCCAGCGCCAGGCGCCCGAATAAAGGAGTTGTCAAACCTCCTTCTATTATCCATCCGAAATTGTTATCCTTTATTGCACCTTCCAGATCATCATTAACGATCCTCCTGTACCTGCTGTACGATCCGGAACTCTCAAGGTTATAGTACACCGGCCCCCTGCACCTTGCATTCAGCTTTATCGCGGCAAAGGGCCCTGTGTTTATAAAAAACCTGCCTCCATGGCCAGGATGAAAACTAATCAGCAGGGGAATTGTTAGATAGTCAACACTTGTTTTTGTATCCACATGGTAATATGCCTCATCGGTTATTATATACCTGTTAAATGAATCACTTGAATCTTGGAGGGAATAGCCTGTAACGTCAAACGACACTCCGGTACGAAATGATGTTTTCCCTGATAAACGGAAGTTTACAAGCAATCCAAGTGAGGGCCCGTAATTCAGAGAGTATCTTTCTTTGTCCATTTCACCTGAATTCCATGAGGCATTTATCCCTCCTCCATAAACAAGATATATTTTTTCTGATACACTATCCTGTAACTGATAATCAGCATTACCACTTTTGCTTTTCAGAATCCCCTTCCAGGCAACTCCGAATGTGAAATCCATTGAACCATGCCATGCTTCATTATAATTGTCCATCCCTTTACGGCCGGTGATATATCTGGCATTTAATGAGGCTTCAAGCCTATCGGTGAGGGGCAGGGATAATCCGATGGAATATAAATACCCAAAATCGTACTTTGATGGTGTGTAGTCAATATTATTATAGATTTCGCTATGATCAATCAGAAATGCATTGTAGATCCCTGCCATAAGATCAAGTCGCGGAACCGAAGGAACTGATAACCGTATCTGGGCTGGAAAAGAAATAAAACTGAAGTCCGTAAATTCATTGAAAGCATAATAGGGTCCGGGCCAGATTACAGAGCTGTAACCAAGCGGATAATACCCGTAGTCCTGGTAACCTGTAATATGTTCGTAGTTCAGGGTCGAATAATTTATTCCGGTTCGGAATCCGAAGATCCTGTTAAATGAATAATCAAGGTAGAGACCCTGAACAGGACCCGGTTTGAATTTCCACTTTCCTGAAATGGTTCCGCCATGAATGTCGGAGATGTTTACACCACCATAATATCCGGTAGTAATCTTTTGGGACCAGCCGTCTGTACAATACAAAAACAGGAATAAACAAATCAGTGAGATTCTGAGCTTTTTCATCGGGTAAACAGGTTATACGGGCTACGGAAATCCGCACAACTATCATGCCGAAGTTACAGCGGGCCGGGTATTTTCTGAAGGGGGAAACGGAAATCGTCTTTCCCTAATCCATGCCTTTTTTGCGGGTTATCACAATCACCCCATTAGATCCTCTTACTCCGTAAACAGATGCATCGGGACCCTTTAGCACCTCAATTGATTTTACAGTTTCAGGTGCAATATCGTCGATCTCCCTGACTATCACTCCGTCGACAACAAAAAGAGGCTCAGTGCTGACATTCAGGGAATTAGTTCCCCTGATCCTTATGGATCTACCGGAAACTTCAACCCCTGCCACTCTTCCCCTGATCATGTCGTAGATATCCTGATAGACAGGTACGGCTGAATCCCTGACATTTATTACTCCTGGTTTTCCCCTTGTATTCTCATCCTGATCAGCTTTCTCTTTAACTCCGGCTTGTTCCTTACCGGCTAACCCGGGATTTACAGGAGAGCAGGAAAAGAGGAAAATTGCAAAAACAAGCACTGATTTCAGAGCAACCATACCTGACCCTAAGCAAGGATGTTTCGCATGTAATCGATACATTTTTTTACTTCTTTAGATGCATCGGAACCTGACGGAATAGGGTATTCAAGTTCAAGGTCAACCCGTATCGGCCACTTTTCTTTTTTAAGAAGAAGCAGGACATCGGCAACCGGGGTCTCTCCTTCGCCGAAAGGTTTGTTTGTATTGGGGGTTGCATGTTTCGGGCCCGTCTTATCCTTGATATGAATGGTCCGCATCTTGTCGTGATATTTAATTATAACCTCATTCGGATGGAGGCCGGTAGCTCCGTAATAATGACCCGCATCGAGGTTGAGCATGTTTGCCGGTGAGTAACCGAGGTACTTGTCGAACGAGAAGCCCGGATCGGTAACCTGTCCATGTGTGTGGTACATTGCCAGGCTGTTGTGTTTTTCGGCAAATTTTCCAAGTCTCTGGCAATTGGCATCGGTCATTTCATCTGTTATACCTATCGAACCCAGAACTTTTGCCGCCCTGTAAGCATAATCAATTTCCTCATCGGACCAGGCAGAAGGAGCAAATTTTGCAACATAGACTTCAATACCTGCCTTGTTAAACTTTTTGCGCATTTCGGCATACCTGTCCATCGGAAGTGAAAGCCTCCATTTGCGCTGTGCTTCCTTGATCCCTTCTGACGCTTTTGCCAGATCGGCCCTCTCCTTCTCGGACAATTGAACTCCGCGGGCGGGCCTCTGTATCTGCGGAATGCCAAGATCCTCCTCAGCAACATTCCTGAGCTCAATGGAATTTACTCCGGCATACAGAAGGTATTGAATGACATCATCCACTTTGTGAGGCATACTGCCATAACTGTAAGTGGTAACCCCAAGCTGAACTCCGCCAACCTTTGAATTTGGTTTTTTGCTTTGGAAGTCCGATGCCGGTAAAATATTGAAAGGAACGCTGCTCAGCAGGGTTGCTGCACCGGCAGTCCCTAAAAATCTTCGCCTGGAAATAGTATTGTTCTTCATATTGCCAATCTTGATTAATTAATAATAGAATCCGTAAACATCAACTCTTAAAGATAATAACAACTTATTGCAATATCAAACTCATTTAATATCTTTTAACTTATTGACCTGTACCTGAAGGCATCTGATAAGATCAGCAATTTTTAACTGTTTTTACCTGCTGTCGATTTCTCATGCAATAATATTGATATCTTTATTGAGTAAAATAAAAAATTAAAAGGCATCTTATGAGTCTTAAAAGGAGAGATTTTATTAAAAGAACTGCAATCGGAACAGCTGGTGCAATTGCAGTTCCAACTGTAATTCCTTCGTATCTGCTCGACAGGAGAGCACCTGGCGACAGGATTAATGTTGCGGTTATCGGCATCGGACGACAGACGGTAAATCCGAACATCCCTCAATTCCTGAAGTCGGATAATGCCCTGATAATTGCTGTTTGCGATGTTGACAAATGGCGCCTTGCAAACGGACAGAAGCAGGTAAACGATTATTATTCAAACCAAAAGGGTTTTTCTTATAAAGGCTGTGATGCTTACAGTGATTTCCGGGAGGTGCTGCTGCGTAAGGATGTCGATGCTGTAATGATTGCCACCCCCGATCACTGGCATGTTCCAATGGCAATCGAGGCTGCAAGGGCAGGAAAGCACATTTCACTGGAGAAACCGATCTCTACCTGCATTGAACATGGCCGTCAGCTTGTGAAAGCTATTAAGAAGCATGGCGTTATAACCCGTAACGATTCTGAATTCAGACCCTTACCCAAATTCTCAAAGGCAATTGAGCTTGTCAGGAACGGAAGAATCGGAAAAATACAACGAATTTTTGTCGCAGTACCTGCTGAACTATCGGGTGATTCCCTGAAACCTGAATCAACAATGGCTGTACCTGAGGAATTGAATTACGATATGTGGCTGGGTCCCGCATTCGAGGCCCCTTATACAGAAAAAAGGGTGCATGCCATAAAAGCTTACGGTCGTCCCGGATGGATGAGGGTCGACTCGTACTGCAACGGGATGATATCGAACTGGGGCGCTCACCTTATGGGAATAGTACAGTGGGGGAACAACACTGAATATACGGGCCCTGTCAGCATAGAGGGCACCGGCGAATTTGACAAAGGATTATGGAACACCCTCAATAAATTTGATATTAAATACAAGTATGCCAATGGCGTAGAGGTTTTCTTTAAAATAGAGAAACCCTATGTCAGGTTTGAGGGCTCCGATGGCTGGATTGAAGTAGAATACTCCGACAAGCTTTCAGCAAGCTCCCAGGCAATTCTCGATTCTCAGCCCGGTCCCGGAGATATTTCATTCAGTAACCTGCTTTCCGACAAGGAAGATTTCCTACGGGCAATAAAAACCGGGAAACAATCATTTGAGCCTCTCGAAACAGCCCACCGCACAATTTCAATGTGTCAGCTGGGACTGATAGCTATAAAGACCGGCGCACATCTCACCTGGAAGCCTGAAACAGAAGAGATTATCAATGATAATGCAGCATCAACCCTGCTTAATATCCCAATCCGTGAGAAATATTTCAAATTCTGAATGGTGGTGCTGGTTGCTGGTTACTGGTTACTGGTTACTAAATACTTGATAACTAACAACTAGCAACAACAGCGACTAGCAACCAGCAACAAGCAACTAACACCAAACAACAAGCAACAAAATAACCAACACAAATAACCAATCACCAATTACCAATCACCATGAATTTTTCTAGACGTAACTTTATCAAAACAACCGGAGCAGGTGTAGTCGCAACAGGAATGCCGGCAATAGTTTCCGGTGCGGTAGCAGGAAACCCTCCGGCACCAAAAGATCTTTTCAGGCTTGCAATAGCAGGCTACACTTTTGCAAAAATCAACCTGGATGATTCCCTGGCAATGATGAAAAGAGTTGGTGTGAACCTTCTCGGTGTAAAAGACTTCCATCTTCCATTGACCAGCACCAAAGAGGTTATTGACCAGACACTTGCAAAAATGAAATCATTCGGGGTAGAGCCGTATGGCGTCGGCCCTATATATATGAAATCAGAATCCGCTGTTGACCAGGCGTTTGCATATGCGAAACTCGTTGGGGTTAACCTGGTTGTTGGTGTTCCGGAGGTTCAGTTCCTGCCTTATGTCGAGAAAAAAGTTAAGGAATATAATTTCCGTCTCGCAATTCATAATCACGGACCGGATCTTCCTCTCTATCCAAGCGCTGAAAGCGTCTGGAAGGAAATAAAAGATCTTGATCCAAGGATAGGATTTTGCCTCGACATCGCTCATGAGACCCGTCTGGGACTCGATCCGATTGAGGCATACATTAAGTACAAGGAGAGAATCTTTGATTTTCATATATGGGATTGTGATAAACCTGAAAAGGCCGGCTGGTGCGTTGAGGCTGGCCGTGGAATAATCGATTTTCCCAGGTTCTTTAAAACCCTGCGTGAGAATAATTTCACGGGAACATGCAGCCTGGAATATGGTAAAGACATGAGTGATCCGCTGCCGGGGGTGGCTGAGTCGATCGGATACTTCAGAGGTGTTCTTGCAGGACTGAAATGAACAGCAGGGAAAGAATTCTGACCACACTTGATCATAAGGAACCCGATAAGGTGCCATTTGATCTGGGCGGTTCAACATGGACCGGAATTGCAAATGGAGCATACCAGAATCTGCTTAAACATCTCGGTAAAAAACCTGAAGATCCGGTCTGGTCCGATGTGATCCAGCAAATAGTAATACCTTCCGATGATATCCTGGATAACCTTGGTGTAGATACACGCGGATTATTTCCACTGACCAGCCATAACTGGAATGTCTTCAGCAGGCTTGCAGATTCGGGGGATCGCTGGGTATACAATGATGAATGGGGCTTTACCCATCATTTCCAAAAAGAGAACGGGTACTGGTTTTCGCTTGTAAAACATCCGATGGAAAATATTGTACCCGATGTAAGTGAGATTGAAACATATATTTGGCCTTATGCATCAGATATTGATAGAATAAAGGGCCTTAGAAAAAAGGCTCTCCGATTCAGGGAGCAGGGAAAACTGGTAGTAATAAAGGGACTATGCGCCGGGATATTTGAAATGCATCAGCGGTTCAGGGGGATGACCAATGCCATGACTGATTCTTTCCTATATCCTGAATTCTCCGATCGTCTTATAGGGAAACTGGCTGATCTGAAAATTGAATTCTGGGAGATGGCTCTGGCTGAACTTGCAGATGTCGTCGATGTTATTGCAGAAGCCGACGATTACGGCACCCAGGAATCCCAGCTGATATCCCCTGATCACTTCAGGGAGTACTACAAACCGCATATTTCAAGGATAATTAAATCAATTAAGCATTCAGCACCAAAAGCAAAAATAATGTTCCATTCATGCGGAAATGTCCGGCCCATAATTCCTGATTTCATTGAGATTGGTATCGATATTTTAAATCCGGTGCATATTAATGCTGCAGGAATGGAGCCATTTCAGCTGAAGAAGGATTTTGGAAAAGATGTTGTATTCTGGGGAGGAGGCGTTGATACACAAAAGATCCTTGCATCCGGAACAACCGAAGAGGTAAAAACAGATGTTCTGAAGAATATTGATGCACTTGCCCCGGGTGGAGGATTCGTTTTTGCTGCTGTCCACAATATACAGTCAGAGGTGCCTCCTGAGAATATCGTGGCTATGTGCGAGGCCATAAAGTAAAAAAAATCAGCGGGCATTATAACCACCCGCTGATTTTCATTTATTTTTTCTGACTTCCTCTAATTTGACGGATACCCCGGATTCTGCGGGAAGTCAGCATCAATATTCAAATCAATCTGGGATTGAGGAATTGGGAATAACACATGATAATCCTGAATATTTAATCCTGGATTCTTAGGGTTATTGTTTAATGCCCGGACTCTCTCGAGCAGTTTTCCCATCCGGCGTAAGGTTATAAACCTATTCTCTTCACCGTAAAGTTCTCTCGCCCGTTCATCAAGGATATAATCCAGATCAACATCGGCCGGATCGACAGGTGTGGCATTTGCCCTGCTCCTGATAACGTTGATGTCATCTGCAGCCAGGTCTTGTTGACTCAGTCCGACATATGCTTCAGCACGCAACAGGAGAGTTTCGGCAAGACGTATTGCATAAAGATCCTTGTGATGGTTTCCTCCGCCCGATCGTGCCGGATCAGTAAAATAATGGCATGGATCCCCAAACTTCATCCAGTACGGATAAATGTATTGTGTGGAATCCCTCATGGCATCTCTTGTGCCGGCAGCATATTGCGTAGCGTAGTCTACTTTCAGATTAATCTTTTTCTTATCATAAGTCGAAGCCGGATTGTCGTAATAAAAGTCCCTCTTTATATTATACTTTGCATTACGGACATCATTATTCCAGTCGCTTTTCCATATATCATAAGCAGAGTAATTGGTCGGATGTACCCATGCAACCGGACGACCCAGGGTATCAGAATACCCTGTATACTTACCTGCTACAAGCTCACCTCTGAACGCTGGTTTCCCGTCAGGAGTATTTCCGAGCCTGAAATATGCAGGTCCGAATGTCCTGTTCCCTTCAACTGACCCGCCTCCGATAGTCGGGGGCGGTTCAACCTGAACCACCCAGATAGCTTCTGTGTTTGTACCAAGAGTCTGATTTCCGAAAGCAAAAAGGTCATAATAGGGATCTCCCTCGCCGAAAACAACATTCTGCCTGTCGCCAAAGCGGTTGGTCATGAGTGCGTAGCTGTATCCATCTATAACTTCCGTTGCTGCATCTGCAGCTAATTGAAATTTACCCTGGTTCAGATAACACTCACTCAGCAAATGCCAGGCAGCTCCCTGTGTTATTCTGCCCGAAGCTTCTTCCGCGCCTGGTTCCGGCAAATTGGTGGTCCCGAAAATAAGGTCGTCTTCCATTTGCTTATAAACCTCGGCTTTTGGTGTTCGAACAAAGTCAGTTTTTGCCCCCTTGATAACTTCAGTTACCAAAGGAACATCACCGTAAAACGAAACCAGAATCCGGTACGCATAAGCCCTGAAGAACATCGCTTCAGCCAGATACGCATTTTTCTGGGCTTCACTCGACCAGATAGCGACATCGGAATTATTGATACCATCAATAAGAACATTCGCTCTTTGAATAAGTTCGTATTTCCATATCCAGATATTCCTGTAATCTGTATTTGATGAAGTCAGATTAGTTAAATAATTGCTTATAAACATATTACTATTCGGATCTTCACCATGATAAGCCACATCCGTTCCCAGGCCTCTCATTACAGCAATAACAGGCTGATTGGTACCATAAAACCACCTCTGGCGCGTTGAAAAATGCAATCCTGTTATTCCCTGCTTTATGCCAGGGAGAGTAAGATAAGCATTCTCCGGAGCAAGAAAATCGAGAGGTGTTTCGTTAAGGACATCTTCACTGCATGAGGGAAAGATTAAAAGCATTATCCCTGCATATAATAAGAATTTCTT
>DAIUKI010000042.1:0-12209 GCA_036848255.1 Bacteroidales bacterium
GCCATTTTATTATGATTAAAATATTTAAAAACTATCAACTATGTATATCTCTGGAATAATACAATACCTCATCTGGCCGGTATTCATAATAGCGAGCTGGTTCATAATCAGTGCAGGGTTGAAGATTTATGAAAAGAAGTTCCCTGAGATTGATAAAGAAGATTGAGGGCTAAAGCCCATTTCATTGGTAGTCTGTCAACTACGGCCTGAATGCCATAGTTAATGCATTCTGATCGTCCCGAACCTGTTTGAAATCAGCGAGACGATAATATAAATTGGAATTATCATCGGAGCTGCCGCAAATCCAAAAATTATAAGCGAGATCAGCACAAGCCCGATGATGATGTATCTTCCCTCATTTCCCTTAAATTTAAGATTCTTGAATTTGAGTGACAGGAGGGGGATCCTGGTGACCATGAGGATTGACAGAACAATGGAATAAATTATAAGGGCAGCCGGTGACTCAATGAACGAATTCACAACTGGCATCGAAGAATACCTGTCAGCAAGTACAAGCGATATAACTGCAATTGCATTTGCGGGACTTGGAAGCCCTTTGAAAGATGTTGCCTGCGTTGTATCGATATTGAACTTTGCGAGCCTGAGCGCTGCACATACCGGCATAATTACTGTGATGAAACTCCAAATGACTGCAGAATCATTTAGAAGGGGGACAAGGAGTTTGTAGATTATAAACGCCGGGGCCACACCGAAGCTTACAACATCTGCAAGGCTGTCGAGCTCTTTGCCTGTTTCCGAATAGGCCTTAAGCAACCTTGCCGAAAATCCGTCAAGAAAGTCAAATACCATTGCTGCCACGATAAGCCATGAGGCTTTAGTCAGGTCACCGTTTGAAGCAAAAATTACTGAAGTAAATCCGGCAGCCAGGTTGAGGGAGGTAATAAAATTCGGGATGTTTCTCATCGGGATCAAATAATACCGGATCAATAAGGAAAGCAAAATTATTATAAATTTCAGATGATTGGCAGAAATTATTAGATTTGCATGAATTTATAATGTCTGGATGATCAATTTCAAGAACATAAGAATCGCCGTAGACTTCGACGGTACCATCGTTGAACATGAATATCCGGGGATAGGAAAAGAGAAGCTTTTTGCATTCCAGACACTCAAGGAACTTGAGAAACTTGGTGCGAGGTTGATTCTGTGGACATTCAGATCGGGTCCGGAGCTGGATGACGCCGTTGAGTATTGCAGAAAGAATGGGATCGAGTTTTATTCCGTCAATAAAAATTATCCCGAAGAAGTTTATGATGATACCATAAGCAGGAAAATTGATGCCGATATTTTCATTGATGACAAGAATATCGGCGGGTTCCCTGGCTGGAGCGAAATCTGGCAGATACTGGTGCCATTCGATCTTCACCAGCAGGAGATGGAAAGGCAGATTGCAAATGCAAGAAAAAACAGTTTGAGACGGTTGTTTGGAAAGAGAGATAAGCAAAATGAAAACTGATTTTACGGAAAAACTCCTGCCCGTAACTTTTATTCTTTTGATTTCATTGATCATTTCCTGTTCAAGCCGGACCGGTAACGCCGTGAAATCAGACAGTGAATCGACCGGCAAAACTAAATCCGGCCTCCCGGCAGATCTGATAAAAATGGTATCACCGGCTGAAAACGCTGAATACAGGCTTAATGACCAGATCAGGGTTGCGCTTTCTCCCGCCGGGGAAACAACACTCCCTGACTCAGTGAAGGTGTTTTTTGACGGAAAGGAGGTTGCCCTCCTTTCATCTGCCCCGTGGGAATGTTCAGTTGATTCTGAATTTACAGGACTGACAGGAAGGAGATCCGTTAAGGCAGTTGCCTATACCAGGGAGAAGAGTCAGTCGGTTACACGGTTTGTGTTAATATATTCTGACGTTATTCCCAAAAAGCATAGTTACAGGGTTATCAATACATATCCCCATGACAGAGAGGCATTCACTCAGGGTCTTTTGTATGATAACGGCGTCCTTTATGAGGGTACCGGACAGGAGACAGGATCATCCTTAAGAGTTGTGGAGCTTGAAACCGGCAAAGTACTGAGGCAGCATAACCTCGATCCTTCCCTTTTCGGAGAGGGGATAACGCTTTACAGGGATCGTATCTTCCAGGTCACATGGCAGAACAAGGTAGGTTTTGTTTACAATAAATCAGATTTCAGGGTATTGAACAAGATCTTCTATCAGACCGAGGGATGGGGCCTGACAACAATTAATGACCGGATAGTAAGAAGCGACGGTACCAATGTGCTCTATTTTCATGAACCTGAAATGTTCGATGTTGTCTCAAGGCTTGAGGTTTATGATAATGAGAAAAAGGTCGATCAGCTGAATGAGCTTGAGTATATTGACGGAGAGATATGGGCAAACATCTGGCAGACCGATCTTATTGCAAGGATCGATCCGGTCAGTGGGAAAGTAAACTCATATATTGATTTGTCACCCTTGTATCCCGAACCAAAAAGGCGCGAAGTCAGTGCTGACGTGCTCAACGGCATTGCATGGGACCAGCTGGGAGGCCGGATTTTCGTTACCGGCAAAAGATGGCCGAAGCTCTATGAGATAAAGATCACTGATTGATCTTTTTCCCGTAAATAATATTCACTGCCGCAGGGATTATGCTGAATTCAGCAGGTGTATGCCCCAGCGATTCACCATCAGCTTCAATATAAACAACCGAGTCGGAAGTGACTTTCAGATTATTGCTCCTGTACCCGTCAACCTTGGGATGGCTCATGATCGTCCCGTCATACAGTAATTGAAGGCTTCTGATAATTTCGGTCCTGCCCATTTCCTTAATTACCGTAATGTCAAAAAGCCCGTCGTCGGGAATGGCATCGGGAGTCTGCCTCATTCCTCCCCCGCAATACCTTCCGTTGCCGACATTTATTGAAAAGACTTTTGCCCTGCTGCTCCTTCCGTCAATTGTAATTTCAACAGGCGTGTTTCTGTATGATACAAGGCTCGATAACAGGTTATAGAAATAGATAGCCTTATTGCTTATTCCCTTGTCTTTCTGCCTGTTTGTCTTTTTAACAACAACCGCTTCAAATCCCAGTCCTGCAATATTTATAAAATAGGTTTTTGCTTTTTCTTCACCGTGGAAATAGTCTATTACCCCTATATCGTGCAGCATCAGCTTTCCATCCCTTATAACCTGAACGGCGCCTTCATAAATAAGCGGGATACCGAACATCCGTCCCCAGTCGTTGCCGGTTCCAACGGGGATGAGGCCCAGAATGATCTCTTTTGCCGGACAGTGATCCTGTGTAAATATTCCGTTTATTACCTCATGCAGGGTTCCGTCGCCGCCTATTGAGATGATCTTCCTGTATCCGGCGGCAATCATTTCCCTGGCGAACTCCGTGGCCTGGCCTTTTCTGCCGGTAGTCTTCATTTCGAACCGGATAGCGTTTTTAGTAAGAATATCTGATATTCTGTTCCAGTCCTTTCCGCCTTTTCCGCTTCCTGCATTCGGATTGACTATGGCGAACCAATCCTGACTTTTACCATTATTTTCCATCATTTTGGCAATTTAAACAAATATCTGAAAAAAGAGAGTGTTAACAACATGTTGAAAAGGACAAAAGAAATGTTTACAATTACATTATTGCCTTTTCAAGGCTGGAAATTCATAAATAGTAAATTTGAAGCTCTAATAAAATCAGGAATTTCAAAAGGAAATCAATGGGAAGGATCATAGCAATCGCGAATCAGAAGGGTGGGGTAGGGAAAACAACAACGGCTATAAACCTTGCAGCGAGCCTGGCAGCCCTTGAGAAAAAGGTGATCATAATTGATGCCGATCCACAGGCAAATGCAACATCCGGAATAGGAATTGATTACCGTCAGATCAAATGTACAGTTTATGATTGTCTGATCGACGGGAAGGAACCACTGGAGGCCATTCATACAACAGGCGTTGAGAATCTTTCTGTAATGCCTTCCAATATTGACCTGGTGGGAGCAGAAATAGAGATGCTTGACAGGCACGACAGGGAAAAGATCATGAAAGGGATACTCGGTAAGATCGCCGGTAATTTTGATTATGTGATCATTGACTGCTCTCCGTCGCTTGGGCTTCTTACCGTAAACGCGCTCACGGCAGCAAATTCGGTAATTATACCTGTCCAGTGCGAATATTTTGCACTTGAAGGACTTGGAAAGCTATTGAATACCATCAAAATAATTCAGAACAACCTGAATCCTGACCTTGAGATTGAGGGATTCCTTCTTACGATGTACGATTCGAGATTAAGGCTCTCGAACCAGGTCGCAGAGGAGGTTTACAAGCATTTCCAGCAGATGGTCTTTAAAACGATCATTCAAAGGAACGTTAAGCTTTCGGAGGCTCCCAGCTTCGGGCAGCCTGCAATACTTTACGATGCCGATTCAAGGGGAACGGTAAATTACCTTAATCTGGCCAAGGAACTGATTGAGAAGCATGATCCCACTGGGAAATAATCTGAAAAAGGAATTTCATGACACAAAAGAACGCATTAGGAAGAGGGCTCGGAGCTTTGATCGATGGTGTTGAAAAAGAAGTCCTCGAGAAGAAAGTCGAACCAAATATGGATATCCCGCTTGATTCTATCGATGGCAATCCTTTTCAGCCAAGGAGCCATTTTGATGAACAGTCACTTGAAGAACTTGCCTCCTCCATTAAAAAGCTTGGTATTGTCCAACCGCTTACCGTAAGGGAGACTGGAAACGGAAGGTACCAGCTGATTGCAGGAGAAAGACGGCTCAGGGCCGCCCGCCTGGCCGGTCTGACACAGATTCCGGCCTATATAAGGACAGCCGATGACCAGGCAATGCTCGAGCTTGCGCTTGTTGAAAATATCCAGCGCGAGGATCTCGATGCTGTGGAAGTGGCGATCAGTTTTCAGAGGCTTATCGAGGAGTGCAAACTGACTCAGGAACAACTTAGCGACAGGGTGGGAAAACAGCGGTCGACAATTGCCAACTATCTCCGTCTTCTGCGCCTTCCTGCCGAAATACAGCTGGGAATCAGGAATAAGCATGTAATGATGGGCCACGCCCGAACCCTGGTCAATATCGAAAATCCCAGGACCCAGATGGAGGTTTACTACCGTATTATAGATGGGGATCTTTCCGTAAGGCAGGTCGAGGAACTTGTAAGAATACTTCAGACCGAAAAGATAAAGGATCCGGCAAAGCGTGAAAGGAAAAAGAAGCTCAATGAAGACTTCCGGCAGCTCTCCGAACACCTGAACCGGATATTTTCCACAAAGATCAATTTCAGGATAAACGAACAGGGTAAAGGGAAAATAGTGATCCCGTTCGAGAATCCTGAAGAGATGGAGCGCATTTTGGGACTCTTTGACCGTCTTAACTACTGAAAATAATTATATTTGTCACGCCGGTCCGGCCCGATAGCGGAAAAAATCCGGAATTTACTGAGTTTGAGAAGAGTTCAAAAAATAATAATTGTTCTCATCACGTTATTTTTTTGTCTGTCGGCTGATTTGGCCGCACAGGACACAACTGCTGTCGCCGGTCCGGTTAAAAGATTATTCAGACCCGAACCCCTGAAAGCGACAATGATGGCAGTGGCATTTCCGGGTCTTGGCCAGGTTTACAACAGAAAATACTGGAAGATACCTTTTGTTTACGCAGGATTTGGAGGGCTGGTATACAGCGTGAGATTCAATACTACAAAATATAATGAAATGATGAAAGGGTATCAGGACTTTACAGATGCAATTCCTGAAACAGACAGTTACCTGACTCTGGATGGACTTAAGGACCAGGACCCAAAGACTTACGATCCGGTTCTCTATCCAAACTCCTATGATCCATCCAACAAATCATGGGTGGAGGACAATCTTCTCAAAGCTGTGGATTATTATAAGAAATACCGCGATCTTACCTACATCGGAATAGCCGCCTGGTACCTGATTACGGTGCTCGATGCAAATGTTGATGCCAGCCTTGCAAATTTCGATGTCACAGATAATCTTGATCTCGAAGTTACCCCATTACAGCTGCCGGTACCCGGAGTAATTGGGGCAGGACTAAATATCCGCCTTGTTTTCACGTTTTAAATGAATATGAAAAAAATGAAATTAAAAAGATTCCTTATAACAATCGTTTTTACGGTTCTGATGCTTAACGCATCAGCTGACAATGATACAATAATCCTCAACTCCGAGATCTATGCAGAAAAGATATCCGGCGATCTCGACAGCCTCGTCAATAGCTGGTATGTCAGGATGGCAATGAATAACCCTGAAGATTTCATAAGTGATTCTGTAGGAATTGAATATTCGGATTCACTTTATAAGCAAAGGATCACCAAAATAAATTCAATCATTAAGCTTCCCTACAACAGTATAATAAGAAACCATATTCATGTTTATACGGTAAAACAGAGAAAACAATTCAGTGCAGTGCTCGGGCTGATGAATTACTATTTCCCGATGATAGAGGACATTTTCGACTCCTATGGGCTGCCTACAGAACTTAAATACATGGCCATAATAGAGTCGGCCCTAAATGCAAATGCAGTATCGCGGGTAGGAGCAACGGGACTATGGCAGTTTATGTTCAGTACGGGCCGGATGTATAGTCTGAACATCAATTCGCTTGTTGATGACCGGAGAGATCCGGTTAAAGCCACTCATGCTGCCGCAAAATATTTAAAGGACCTTTATAAGATATATAACGACTGGATCCTTGTGATCGCTGCCTATAACTGCGGCCCCGGAAATGTAAACAAGGCTATAAGGAGGTCGGGAAACAAAAAGGACTACTGGCAGATCTACTACAGGCTTCCCCGTGAAACGAGAGGCTATATCCCACAGTATGTCGCTGCAACATATGCAGTTAATTATTATAAGGAACACAAGATCAGGCCTCTTCCCCTGAATATTCCTGTTTCGACCGATACCATTATGGTGAACAAGGATATTCACCTTAACCAGATATCCGAAGTAATGGGTATTCCCCTTGGAGAGCTGAAAGCACTGAATCCTCAATACAGGTCAGGGCTTGTTCCGGGTTCGGCCAAACCTCTTTCACTGACACTCCCAATCAGCCACCTGGGCGATTTCATAGATCTTAACGACACTATCAGGAATTATAAGCCGGATCTCTATCTGTCCAGGATAAACCTCACTGCCGATCCTTCCCGGTCAGTCTATGTACCGGTCGACGTAAAGGGAAAAGCCAAATTGCTTTACACAGTAAGGGATGGCGATAACCTTGGCTATATTTCGGAATGGTACCGGGTGGGTCTCTCCGATCTCAGATACTGGAACAATATTTCCAGGAATACGATCAGGGTCGGACAAAAGCTTGCCATTTATGTTGATCCTTCAAAATCGGATTATTACTCAAAGGTCAATACAATGACTTTTGCAGAAAAACAGCAGATGATCGGAAAAACTGCACCTTCCAACCCTGTTGCAACTGCCATTCTGTCTGTGCCGGAGGGGGAATTTGTTACCTATACTGTCCGGTATGGCGACACTATATGGGATATTGCAAAGATGTTTGATAATGTCAGCACCGCCGATGTCCTTGCATTAAACAGCATCAGCGACCCGGGCAAGATCAAGGTTGGACAAATACTAAAAATTAAGAAGAAGAGCTGAGCTCTATCCCGAAATGCGCCCTTTCAGGTCATTTTTGCTATTACTGATCGTCCTGATCTGTTTTACAGGGCTTTCCTATATTTTGCCCTGGGATCTCAATCTTCCGACAGTTGAAAACCTGATCCCTGAAAAGCTTATCGGACCGTTAATCAATGGTAATGCTGAAAAAATTGCTGATGAGGATACTTTTGCATCTGATACATTACAGCCTGCGCTTCCTCCAGCCATAATTCCGGCCGATACTGTCGCGGCCGATACTGTTGCGGTCGATACTGTCGCGGCCGCTACAATTGCTGCCCCGCCTGATCCAATTGAAGTTTTCCTCGATTCCCTTGAATTCTCCGAGGGACAGGTAAGGATACTTTATTACGGTGACTCCCAAATTGAATATGACCGTGTCACTTCATACCTCAGGCGGTATTTACGCAAAGGTCACGGGGGTACCGGACCCGGATTATTTCTTCCCGTGATGCCCGTAACGTACACAAGATCATTTTATGTAAGAGCCTCCCCAAACTGGAAAAGATACAATTATCTTTCATACAGGAACGGGGTGATAAAACACAACGATCTGGGCCCCTTTATGGCATTCTGCCGTTATTTGCCCGATGGACAGCTCTCTTCAGGCAAGGTCAGGTCGTGGATAAGGATAGTCCCTTCGGCCCTTGCCGATGAGTCTGAATCGGAATTTGAGTTCCTGAGGATCTTTTACAGGAATACCCTTGAGGATGTAAGGATAGATATCAAAGCCGGCAGCAATCCTGTCATGACCGATACTCTCAGGATCAGTAGTAAAATTACCGAGTTTGTTTGCCCTCTCTTAAACACCAGGAATATCCTGATCGATTTTTCGGGAAAAACAAGTCCCGACATTTATGGAATAAGCATAGAAAGCAAGACAGGCGTGATAGTCGACAATATCCCGCAGAGGGGTAGTGCCGGGCTGGAGTTCACAATGGTCGACAAGGAAAATCTCAGGGATTCCTACAGCCTTCTGAAACCCGATCTTGTGATCATGCATTACGGACTTAATCTGGCGACGAATATCAGGAATGATTATTCCTATTACGAAAAAGGACTGTCACGTCAGCTGGACCTGCTGAAGGAGATCTCGCCCGGTACCGGACTGATAGTTGTAGGACTAACCGATATGGCATATCAGGACGGAGATGTAATAAAAACATACCCGAACATCCCCAGGATCATCAACGCACAGAGAAATGCCTCGGCCAGATCGGGCGCCATTTTCTGGGATGCCCGCACAGCAATGGGAGGCAGATCCTCCATAATAAAATGGTTCGGCATGAATCCGCCTCTTGCAAAGAAGGATTATGTCCATCTTACCGATCAGGGAGCCGATACCCTGGCGAGGCTGATGATATCTGAACTTTTTACTTCAAGGGAACCTGATCCCTACATAATAATACCACCGGCCATTCAAATCGATACAGCTGCCCTGGCAAGGGCTGAAGATGTTTCAGTCATGGCAGATGTCAGAGGGAAAGAGGGTTATCTGAGCACTTTGTTTTCAGGTATCCTCAGTTATGATCCGGACAAGCCTTTTATCTTCTCAACTCCGGCTTTCTGGATATTCTACCTCCTGGTCCTTGCAGGATTCAGTCTTGTCTATAAAAGGTTGTTTCTTAGGAATTTCTATCTCCTTCTTGTAAGTCTTTTCTTTTATTACAAAACAGGAGGATTGTTTCTTTTCCTGCTGATATTCGTGACTATTATCGATTTTACATGCGGTCTCCTGATCCATAACTCAAAAACCAGGTTCCGGAAAAGGGTTTTTCTTGTTTTAAGCATTATTTCAAATATCGGAATACTAGCTTATTTCAAGTATACAGGCTTCTTTGTCGAAACAATTAACGACATTCTGGGGACCGATATCGTTGTTAAAGATTTTCTTGGTGCTTTTTCAAACAGGTTTCTAGGGACCAGCTTCAATGTGAGCAATATAGTTCTGCCTGTAGGAATCTCATTTTTTACGTTCCAGTCGCTGAGCTATACTATTGATATGTACAGGCAAAAGCTACCTCCGGTCAGGAATATTTTTGACTTCGGGTTTTATGTCTCATTCTTCCCCCAGCTTGTAGCAGGACCCATTGTAAGAGCTTCAGAGTTCATTCCTCAGATTTACAGGGCATACAGCCTTTCGCAGAGGGAGTTCAGCCATGCAGTATTTCTTATAATGAAAGGATTGATAAAGAAGATTATAATTTCCGATTTTATTGCGGTCAATTTTATCGACAGAGTATTTGATCTGCCCACTGCCCATTCGGGATTTGAGAACCTGATGGCTGTTTATGGGTATGGGTTGCAGATCTACTGTGATTTCTCGGGGTACACCGATATTGCAATTGGGCTTGCACTTATACTGGGTTTCAGGCTGCCGTTCAATTTCAACTCACCCTACAAAGCCACGAATATTTCCGATTTCTGGAAGAGATGGCACATTTCCCTTTCGAGGTGGCTAAAGGATTATCTCTACATTCCTCTGGGAGGAAACAGAAAGGGTAAATTCCGCAATATCGTCAACCTGATGATCACCATGCTTATCGGCGGGCTGTGGCACGGAGCTGATCTGAGATTCATCATTTGGGGCGGCTTTCACGGATTGGGGCTGGCCGTCAATAAGATCAAGGTTTATATTTTCGGTGAAAGGACCCGGACCAGCAGGGTTTCAAGGGCATTTGCAGTTTTCCTGACATTTCAGTTCGTAAGCTTCTGCTGGATCTTTTTCAGGGCTCAGGATATGCATAGCGCAGGACTGATTTTCAGGCAGATATTCCAGGATTTCCTTCCCGCATCATTCGGACCCCTGTTCGCGGCTTACAGTGGGGTCTTTGCTCTGATGACAGCAGGATACATTATACATTTCCTTCCGGAGAAATTCAAGGAATATTACCGTGGATTATTTATCAAGATTCCCCTCGTATTTCAGATGGTCCTGGTGCTGTTGGCTGGCTTTCTTCTCTTCCAGATGCGTACCAACGAGGTGATGCCTTTCATATATTTCAGGTTTTAATTGTTGATTGTTGTAGAGACAGGTCGCGACCTGTCTCTACAACAATTTATAAATAAATATCCCTGGTTCCGGATTCCCCCACAAACGGTGCAATCGCCCTTTGATATATCCCCTGCACATATGCAATTGCCATTCCATAGTTTGTTACCGGGATACCGGCCCTGATCGCAGGCTGGAGTCTGTTATGAAGCTGTTTCCGTGTTATCATGCATCCGCCGCACTGGATCAGAAGGGAGTAGTCGGTGATAGGCCGGGGGAGAAGGTCGAGTCCGGCAACCACATCATATTCAATTTTTTTACCTGTGAAATTATTGATCCATCTCGGGATCTTCGTTCTGCCGATATCATCGCAAGCAACATGGTGGGTGCATGATTCGAGCAGAAGGACCCTGTCGCCGTCCTTAAGTGTGGAGATCTTAGGGGTCCCCTTCAGATAGTTGTCAAAATCGCCCTTGAACCTTGCCAGCATTATGCTGAAGCTCGTCAGAGGGATCTCAGGAGGAATCGAGGCATCGGCCTTGATGAAGACCTGGGAATCGGTAATTGCAAGGGCAGGTCTGATGGCAGTCTTTTTCAGGAAAGCATCAACCTCGCGTTCCTTTAATACTATTGCAATAGCGTCATTGTCGAGGATATCCCTTATTGCCTGAACCTGCGGAAGGATGAGCCTTCCGGCAGGAGCCTCAACATCGATCGGTGTAATCAGAATAACAATGTCGCCATGATTTATCAGGTCGCCAAGGAGGGTTGGGGTTTTGTACGAATGTTCAGGAATAGTCTCCCTTATAAGCTTTATAAGTCCTTCGTAGTTGCGCTTGTCGGTAGCTGAAAACTCAAAAAGATCCGCACCTGTATTAAATTTGATCCTCTCTCTAAACTCAATCGACGGTTCAACTATGTCCGACTTGTTATGGATAATAATAAAAGGGAGATCCATATCATGGAATTTACTGATAAGGTCATCTTCAAATTCACCCCATGAATTTTCAGTAACCACAAGCAAGGCAAGATCGATAATATCAAGTGTTCTCAAAGTACGGTCGACTCTCTTTTCCCCGAGTTCTCCCGAATCATCGATACCGGCAGTGTCAATGAGTATTACAGGTCCGAAACCGGTTATCTCGAATGATTTTTTGACCGGATCAGTGGTTGTCCCGGCCTGCTCCGATACAATTGCAATATCCTGTCCGGCAAGGCAGTTTATTAGACTGCTCTTTCCGTTGTTACGGCGGCCGTAGATGCCGATATGTGGTTTAGCGTCCCTGCCTTTTGACATGCCTGTAATTTTCAGGTAAAATTAGTAATAAATGGGATTAATAATTTCGGATTGCGGAATTGGGATTGCGGATTTCGGAATTTGATCAAATATTGCAGCTTCACTTCAAAACCTTGAGCGAAAATCCAAGTTTTTTTAGAAGATTACATCGATATTATAAACAGGTCGCAGCTACGCAGCTCAAATTAATTGGGGAATGGGCCAGTGCTACAAACAGGTCGCCTCTAAGAGGCTCAGGACAAGGGAGAATCTCGATTCTACAAACAGGTCACCGC
>DAIUKI010000043.1:0-12189 GCA_036848255.1 Bacteroidales bacterium
CCAAAAGCTTCGAAGTAGAGTACCCTTCCCAGGGTGTCAATATGGTTGATCCTCCCGGTAACAAAATAGCCGTCGGTTATCTGTCTTTTCAGCTTGCCGGCCCTGTCATACAGGTAAAGCTGTCCCCAGCCTGTCCTCTCCGACCACCATATTATGTCGTTGCCCTCATTCAGAACCGAAAGCCTCGCATACTCATTATTGAAATAGGGCCATGCTTCTTCGCTGAAAAGAACTGATACAGAGCCTGTCTCAGCATCAACAGAACAAACGTCGAGTTTTTTGAGCGGCCGGTCTTTCCGGATGATGATCAGTTTTTTTGCCTCTTCCTGTGATGACCAGGCTACATCGATTGTCTGATCCTTCCATTTTTTAAGATCAACGTTTACACGGTTCTTTGTTCCAACATCAAATATTATAAGTTCGGGCTGAGGTACAAACTCCTCCCCCGGCATTGAGTATCGGTAGGTCTCAAGCTTTGGTCTGGGCTGCGCCAGGGCATCAATCACGAAAAGATCCTTCACCTTGCGTTCATCTTCCCTGACAATAAATAATTTCTTTTCATTTTTAAACCATTGCACTCTGGCCCTGACCTTTTTCTTTTTGGTTGTATCTTCGGTATTTCCATATCCTGCATAACTGTAATATCTTTCGCCATCAGTCGTTAGCTGAATCTCTACACTGTCCTTATCCTTTGACTTCATAAGGTACAGGTTGTGGTTTTTTGCGTAAGCAATCCAGGTGCTGTCAGGTGAATATGAGGCCCAGGATGGTTTCTTTTCCTTTCCAAGTGTATCTTTCATAACAAGCTTCTGATTTGTCATGTCATAAAGGAATTTGATTGAATCGACATGGAAAGTGAATTTTGTGGTGCTCTTCTTTTCAAATTTCAGCTCCTTTATGGGCAGGTCAAGTTCATTATAAGGATGACGTGTAAGCTTCTTAAGTTCCGCAGCCATGAACCTGTTGTCGAACATAAGCTGTTTTGACCTTGAGGCAGCATTTACATAGTAATAATTCTTACCTGTTGAGGTTTTGAATGAGTACCAGAAGATATCCGATTCTTCTATCCAGGAAGGATTTACAGAAAGATCTCCATAGCGCGAAGTAAGATTGTCTCCCCTGAATTTTTCGGCTGTTTTGAAATCAGCTTTTTGTGAATAGGCTCCGGTAAAGGATAAGAAGATAATTACAATGATTCCAATTCGTTTCATAAAAGCAAATTTGATTAGTATTAAGTCAAGTAGCAAAAAACATATCAGGCCTTCCTCCCTGCCCTGAGAGCCTTTATATTCACGTCAGCGATCTCTGCCCCTTTTTTCGCAAAGAGATTTAACACTGCGTTTTCAAGACTTTCAAACGGGATATCAATATGATGTGAGGCCGCCCCAAGGATCACCATATTTCCTGAACGGGATGAGCCGGCAATCCTGGCTATCTCATCAGCGTCCACTATTTTGTGATTCCTTATTTTTGTGATCTCCTTAAGGATATCTTCAACAGGGGGATAATCATTTATATTGATAAACGGATTTGAATTTGTAACCAGCCACCCCGATTTGGAGAGCCAGGGAAGATATCTGAGCGATTCCATCGGTTCAACGGAGATAATGAGATCGGCTTTCCCATATGGGATAAGATCGGAAGATACCGGTTTGCCTGACAGTCTCAGGTGAGACTGGACATCTCCTCCCCTCTGGCTCATCCCGTGGACCTCCGATTGTTTAATATAAAGGTTATTCTCTACCGCAGCCAGACTTATTATTGTTGCAATGGACAATATCCCCTGACCTCCGACTCCTGACAATATTATATCATTTTTCATTAGCCTGTTTCTGGTGGTTTTATTCAGACGATACAGCTTTCCTTCGCCTTGAAGCGGTCTGGATGCATTCGCGCACTGAGATTATTACCGAGACACCCAGGTAATCAAACTCTTCCTTCATAATACGTATGTTTTCTTCATGATTCTTACGTAAAGGTATAATTGACCTTATATGCTCAGGAGCCACGCCCAGTCCCTCGCAGATTTTCTCAAGACGACCTGTTGCATGCGATTTTTGCCCTCCGGTCATGCCGGTTGTGGAATTATCTGATATAATTATAGTGACATGCGAGTTTTTTATGACCGCATCGAGAAGGCCCGTCATCCCCGAATGTGTGAATGTGGAATCACCAATTACAGCAACCGAAGGGTGTAATCCTGCATCAGCTGCACCGATGGCCATAGTGACTGAGGCCCCCATATCGACGCAGGAATTTATAATATTGTAGGGAGGAAGGGCGGCAAGTGTATAGCAACCAATATCAGAAAATACCCCGTTGCTTTTGTAAGGCCTGAGCGCTTCGATAACAGCCAGAAAGGTATCAGAATGGCCGCATCCATTGCAGAATGAAGGTGGTCTGGATTTGACAATCTCAGGAATTCGGTACAGAGGTTCAGACCTGATACCCACAGCTTTGCCAACAATTGATGGATTCAGCTCCCCTTCGCGTGGTATAGCACCATCAAGGCGGCCGATTATTTTCTGGCCGTTATCGAGTATCCCCCTGAGGCCCTCTTCAATAATCGGATAACCCTCTTCGAGCACCAGTACTTCTTCGCATCTTCCGGTCAGATCACTGATAAGGTCTTTAGGGAAAGGGTAAGCTGTAAGTCTGAGCACCGGGAAATCCGGTCCCCCGTCAGGAAAATTCTCCATAAGGTAATTATACGCAATACCGCATGCAATTACACCTATCTTCCTGTTCTTCCCATCCCTGAAAACATTGTATTTTGAGAGTCTGACATCATATTTCAAAGATTCATAGGTTGACAGAAGGGCTTTATATTTTTTTCGGGCTATTGCGGGCAGAAGGACAAATTGCCTCGGATCTGAAGGAAGTCTAAAAGGCTTCTGTGGTTCGGGAAGCCTGCGTCGGACAGCAGCCCTGGAGTGAGCCAGACGAGTTGTTATCCGGAACAGGACAGGGATTCTGTATTTTTCCGAAAGATCAAATGCGTCGAACACCATATCGTATGCTTCCTGCTGGCTGGAGGGCTCATATACCGGAACAAATGCAAATTTCCCATAGAACCTCGAATCCTGTTCATTCTGGGATGAATGCATTGAAGGATCGTCAGCAGAAACGACTATAAGGCCTCCGTTTATTCCTGTAACTGACGAATTTATAAAAGGATCGGCAGCCACGTTCAGTCCGACATGCTTCATTGCAGCCATGGCTCTTTTGCCTGCGTACGACATCCCCAGGGCAGCCTCAAGGGCTGTCTTTTCATTAGCGGACCATTGCCTGTGAATTGCCCTTTCAGCAGCCTCGCCGGAGGCCTGAATATATTCCATTATTTCTGTGGAAGGAGTTCCGGGATACGCGTACATTCCGCTCAGTCCCGCGTCTATTGCTCCCAATGCAATAGCTTCATCACCCAGCAATAGTTGTTTCTGCATATTTTAAGACCAATATATTCCTGTGAGATCACCAAAGTGAACCGGAACAAAGTTACCCTATTAAGTTCAGTTTTGAAATTTACTTAAAAATAAGTTAAAAGTTTTATCGTTCCGTTCAATAATGTTTATTTTGCAGACGCTTTGTTTTGTAACGCTATTGATTATTCATAAAACCAGATTGACACGACTTCTTTATACTGTATTCCTAATCTTTCTGCCTCTATTTTTATTGACCGGCCAGACCCGGGAAACGGAGAATTTTTTCCAGGTCACCGGTATTATTACGGATGAGGAGAATAACATTCTGCCAAATGTTGGTGTAGTTTCATTAAAGCTAAGAAGAGGCGCCCTGAGCGAAAAAACAGGTATTTACAGTATTACCAGCACCCCGGGCGACACAATATTTTTCCGGGCTCTTGGTTTTAAGAAGAAGCTTGTGATCCTTCCGGGGGATTTTCAGGGACGGCATTTCAGTCTGGACGTTACTCTGAGCCTCGATACAATTCCGATTGATAATGTTGTGGTGATGCCATGGAAGAGTTACAACGAATTTATTAAGGATATGTCGACTCCATCGCCTCTGGAACCTGAAATTGAGAACATGAACAGGAATATCGCTTCCATATCGGATGCAGTATCGAGTACCGTCGATGTAAGAATCACACCTGAAGCAGGCTACCGGTATGCCATGCAGCAGAATTTCAATACAATGGCCACCAGGAGCCAGTATCCTATCAATAACCTCCTAAATCCGTTTGCCTGGGCAAAGTTTATCAGCGGACTCAAAAACGGGCTTTTTAAGAATCAGGAAAAGTCCGGCAAGCCGGTCAGAACCAAAGTTAAAAAACAGAAGAAGAAAAAAGAGTGAACAGGTATAATGGTAAAATAGTAGGTATTCTTGGAACAGTTATTTTTCACCTGATAGCAGCTATTATCTTCATGTCTTTCCAGTTGGGGTCGCTCAAAACAAAGGAGGACCAGATTGAAAAATTCGAAATTGAGTTCGCTGCATTTGAGGAAAAGAAAATCATTCCGATGCCTGCGGAACTGCCTCCCACCTCGGTCGAGAATATCCTTCATGACGATGTTGAGATGCTGAACATTGCACGGAACCTTGCGAGCAAACCGGAAGAAAAAATTGATCCGCAGGATTATATTGACAAAGTTAAGGATGAACTCATCGAGAGCGGGAAGCTTGGTACAGATAATTACCTGGACCGCCAGAGGGAGAACAACCTGCAGACCGAGGATGATCAGTTTGCTCTTGATAATGAGGAAAAAAAGGAAAAGGTGGAAGAAAAGGCAACCGATTCCCAGAAAATGGCAGCAAATTTTCAGGGACCTACAAGGATATATTACGATCTGCAGGGACGCAACCACACTTACCTTCCGATACCAATTTACAAATGCCAGGGATCAGGTAAAGTAGTGCTGAGGATCGAGGTAAATCAGAGGGGATATGTTGAAAATGCAGCTATTATTGAAGGTCAAAGCACTGCAAGTGACGAGTGCCTTATTGAAACGGCTGTCGGCACGGCCCTCAGGTCAAGATTCGAAAGCAACCTTGATGCACCCAAAGTTCAGAAAGGAACGCTTACCTACATTTTTGTTGCACAGTGAAACTGCAAAACTGCAAAACTGCATAACTGCAAAACAGATCGAAGGCCTTCAGAATAAAAGATTGGATGTACCCCTTTGAAAATGTTGTATTACCTCGGGGCTGTTCCTGTTGGCCTTTTGATTGTTTACAAGATCGCTTATTGTATGGGCCCCAAGAATTTCCGAAGCACATGGCTTGAGAAGGCTGAGAGCTTCTTCGGGCGAAGTATCGGTGCTTATCCACCTCTTTTCCCCCTCCCTGTCAAGAATTACCGGCATTCTTTTTTTGGAGTTATGGATAACGGCAAGCAGATCATTTGCTTCCGTTGTAATTATTGAAAAAGTATCAAGTGTTTCTCCTGTATTCGTCTCTACCCAAGTGTCGTACAAGCCGGCAATTGAAAATATTTCTTCCCCTGTATGCCAGATATACCAAGGTATCTTTTCATTTCCGGCATGCTGCCATTCAAAAAATCCCTTGACAGGAAGAATGCATCTCCTTGATTTGAATGATTTTGAGTATGACGGTTTTGAACTTACACTCTCAGCCCGGGCGTTGAATGTTTTATACCTGATCTCTTTCGCATCATCCTGATTCCTGATCCATGATGGGATCAAACCCCAACGAAGGAGCTTCACGATTCCGGGAGAGCCCGAGCAAATTGCCGGAAGTTCAGGAAGGCTGAAGGCGTGGTAATAATAGCTTGGCTGATATCTGTCGCGATCAGGAAATGAGGCATTGTACCTGTTCTCAAGTTCATCCCTGACAAGATTAACATTAACGGAAAAGCACATTGCTGTTTCAATTAATACCCGTTAATTCAAGTCGGATTGGCAGGGGCAGTGAATTTTCAAAAAGATCGTGCCTGGGCCATTCATCTATCTGTGACAGCATTTTTGACATCATCCTGTTGATGTATGAATGGATTTCAGGTCCGTTCCATGCGCTCGAGTTCAGAAGAACAACCCATGAAATACCGTTTGGCTGTCTTTTCATCATCCCGGCAGTTCCGGCAAACGATCCTGTTCTGACCCAGTTACCGTCGATGTAGGATGTTTTCCATCCCACAGGGGCGAAATTGTTATTTGTATCAGTCATAAACCTGATACTCTCTTCAGAAAGCAGGTCCTCGTTATAACTTAGTCCGTCGATAGACAGCAGCAGACGCATAAGGTCGGGTGCAGTGGCCAGCCACGAGCCTGCGGCTCCGAGGGTTTCAATATCATTTCCGCCATACCTGACGGGAACCATTTCACCGGTACCATATATTGAGGGCCTGAGAGGCATTCCGGCAGGTTCATAATAGGTGACCTCGAATGGCGCCTTCTGATCCGGAAGGTTCCTGGCAGGGATCATGTCATAGATACCCAATGGTTCGAATATCTGAGTCCGGCAATATTCATCGTACGGCTGACCGGATCTCTTTTCAACTACAAGTCCAAGGATGCTGTAACCCAGATTCGAATATGAACGTCCTGTGCCAGGTGTAAAATGAAGCCGCTTACTAAGTGCAAACCTGATTATGGTCGTGGCGTCAACAGGCAGGTTGGTTTTCATCTGGTTTGCTATCACCTGAGGCATAAACATCTGATCACCATAACGTTGCGACCATCCGCCTTCATGACTCAGAAGGTGGGCAACCGTTATGTTGAAAACTCTGTTGTCTTTAGGTTTACAGTAACATGAATCATCAAGGATACCTCCAGGTCCAAACACTTTGTCATTTAGCGATAACCTTCCTTCTTCCTGAAGCTTCATTATCGCTACTGCCGTCACAAGCTTTGAAATACTTGCAATCCTGAATTTACTGTATGGCTGTGTCTCAATACCGGCTGCAGTATCAGCGAATCCGAATCCCCGTGCATAAACAAGTTTCCCGTCTTTTGCAATTGCAACCGAGGCGCCTGCGATGGTCCATTTCCTCATAAATGCATCTATAACCGGAACACATCTGTCAAATTCAAGTCCTGAGGAATTCAAATTTGTAAGACGGATATAACCCGGAACCAATTTGTCGTGGTACATGTCTGAACTTTCTACAGCTCCCGGATTATATCTCGCGACTATTGATAACAGTAATACTAATAATATCTTTCTTGACACTATCAAAATTTCAAATTTCTGGATAAAAATAAATATTTTCTTATATGATCAATGCTTTCTTGCAAAATATTCTACAAATCTTAACTTACAGTTTTGACAAATATTGCTTTTTTTATGTTTAATTTTAATTTGCATATGACCAAAAAGCTAACTTTGTGAACATGTTGTCAACAAGGATTACATATCTTTTCATTCTTACTCTTATATGTAGCTGCCTGGTTCCGGGCAAATTATCCTCTCAGGAATTTATACTTTTTGATACTATTGACTATCTGCCGATGAACATTGAGGGCGCCCTGGAGAATAATCTGATGATAGCAGCATCAAGAGGCAACGAAAGTGAGATTGAAAGATTGATCGCGAAGGGTGCAGATATCGATGCAGAAACCTATGAAGGAGCAACTGCACTTATCTTCGCTGCTGCAAATAACAGTCTGGCAGCAGTTAAATCCCTTTTGTCTCACGGTCCCAATGTCAATAAAATGACTGCCAACAGTGAAACTCCTCTTCTAATCTCCATCAAAAACCAGTCACCTGAAATAGCTGAAGCGCTGATCAGGGGAGGCGCAGACATTGATCTGGCAGATAAATTCGGGGTAACATCATTACATTATGCTGCTATTTCGGGAAGTTTTGTCATGGCTGACCTCCTGCTCTATTACGAAGCTGACTGCAACAAAAAATCAGACGACGGAACTACACCGCTTATGGCTTCAATTTGGGCTGGATACTCTGATATCACTGACCTTCTGTTCCAGAGCGGTGCCAATCTGGAAGCAAGGGATAATAATGGGTTCACACCATTTCTGATTGCTTCTCAAAATGGTGATACCATGGTTATGAACCTTCTCCTGAAAGAAGGTGTGGACCTCTATGAAAAGAACAATTATAATTATAATGCACTGGCAGTAGCTATCGAATCGAACCAGAAACCAGCCGTGGAACTGTTGCTTGAAAAGGGAGATCAATGGACATCAGCCGACAAGGAAGGCGTCAATCCCTACACTGTGGCTTCAGCATTTGGAAGGAAGGATATTATTGAGATGCTCGAGAAGAAAAATATTTCCGGGGGGCAGGGATGGCGGATACAAGAAGTATCCGTTTCTGTCAGTTCCAGATTCAATACCAGGGATTATTACACCGGCTCATCAGTTTCGTTCAGGGAACCTGTCATAAATGCAGGATTCATTGCTGGATTTGACATTAAACCAACTTATACAAAAGTCCTTTCAGAGAATAGTGAAAATACTTTTTATCAATATTTTGACAGAAATTCACTTGTTTATGCAGGTATTTTTAAGGATTTTACCCTCTCCGAAAAACCTTCCGGACTTAAATTAGTGATTTCAGCTTCTTTATCAGCAGGATACAGCTTTAGTTCCAAATTCAGGGGAACTAATATTCATCCGGATAACATGTTCAGGATTATTCCTGCCGCAGGAATTAAGGTCCAGAAGGGGCATCTCTCCGTTAAAGCTGATCTCGAATATGTGAACTCTGAATTTTACCGGATAGGGCCCTTCTGGGGAAGGATAGGCATTGCATATAATCATCTCCTGAGCCGGATAAAAAAACTGGAGAAAACTATTAAATGGTATTGAAATCTATGAAGGTATCATTAAATATTTGCCTGTTTATTCTCTTCTGTATAGGTTTTTCATGTGAAGAGAGGGGATGGTTAGCAGATTGTTCCGAATGTACGGCCAACGAACCCAGGGAAGATCACCTGGAAATAAGGCTCTCCGGGAATGAATTACCTGTAAAGGTGATGGTTTATCAGGGGGAAATTGAAGACAGTGTTCTTTATGCATTTACAGAAATCAGCGGAACAAAGTACTCCCCGGGAGTAACCTTGAACAAAAAATATACAGTTGCCGCGACATACAATACCGGCGGCAGGACCTATATAGCCATTGACTCAGCAACACCAAAAGTGAAATATACCGAAGATCAGTGTGAAGAACCCTGTTACTTTGTTTATGACAGGGTAATTGATCTCCGTTTGAAATACACTGCCGATTAAGGTTAATTCAAGTCTATCCGGTTAAGCTTTTCCTTCGTACACGAATAGCGGAACCGTGGCAGCTGCTTTTGCTTTTATGTGTTCAATATCAGCTTTCTTTAGCGGTTTAATGTCATTTCCAAGATCCACCGCTATCCTGAAAAGGTCAGATTCTCCTGGAGTAACAGCTGCAGTTACCGGATGCGACAGGGTGAATCTCAGACCCATCCTGATATCTTCGGGTGTGACAAGCGGCTCATACCAGCATTTCGGATACTTCGACCGGTCGGCGCCCTTCTCCCATGGTCCCTTTGCCATAGCCTTAAGGGCAAGTATTCCCATATTTTTTTCCTTGGCCCTGACTAGAACCTGAGGTCCAAAATTGCCTGTATGCCAGGTTGTGTAGTTGAAGGGGAAAAGGATTGTGTCAAAATCGAAACGATCCATCAGCGCCATTGCTGCTTCAACAGAATGAGCTGAAAAACCAATGAATCTTATCTTCCCCTCTTTCCTGGCTTCAATAAATGTTTCCATTGCCCCTCCCGGACCAAGTATTGTATCGACGTCTGCAAGGGTTGTAACTGCATGATGCTGGTAAAGATCAAAGTGGTCAGTTCTCAGGTTTATCAGTGATTTTTCAAGTTCGGCCCTGGCTTCTGATTTTGTCCTTTTCCCGGTCTTGCAGGCCAGAAAAACGTCCTTCCTGTAAGGTTCAAGAGCTGGTCCCAGTTTAATCTCAGCGTCTCCGTATGACGGAGCAACGTCAAAATAGTTGATGCCGGCATCAATGGCAAGCTTCACATCTTCTGCTGCTTTCTGTGGCGTTGCGTCCCTGACGACTATTCCCCCGAATCCTATAATTGACAGCATTTCGCCGGTCCGCCCGAGCGATCTTTTTTCGATCTTGCCTGGTTTCTGATTACGTGCAATTGAACTCAGGTCAGCAGGGAACATCGTCAGCATCGGAGTTGCAAAAGCAGTAGCTTTGATAAATTCACGGCGTCTCATATTATTCAGTTTTAATTCGTAATTATAAACCCAAAAGATAACTAATTTTTCTAAATATTCCTAAAATTTATTTCCCGCTGATTTCGCGGATTTTCGCAGATCTGATATTTATAATCTTTGTGATCTGCGGGAAACATAATATCAGCATCACTTATATGTTAAAAATTGGTTTTGTTGTGTAAACAATATCCGACTCTTTATAATAGACTCGTTCGAGGAAGAGTCCGCTTGGTGGTGATGTCAGTTTTGCAGGAATATCCGACTTGTTCCTGAAGAAGGAATCAACATCCGACGGATTTAATTTTCCACGACCGGCTTCGACAATGACACCTGTCATCCTGCGAACCTGCTTCCACAGAAAATGAGATCCTATAACATGAAATACAAGCATATCACCAAAATCGTTGATGAGTGCATGCTTAATCTCAACTTTTGTTGAAGCCTGCTCCTGATTTTCGTCAGTAAATGATTTAAAATTCTTAAGTCCGATAAAATGGTGTGCTGTCTCATTCATTTTGTTTATATCGAGCTGATCTTTGATCCACCACACCTGCTTCTTTCCAAATGCGGTCCGGCGCCGGCTTATCTGGTAGATATAGCTCCTGGCCACTGCATCATGCCTTGCATGGAAGCCAGGAACCGCATCCTCGACATTAAGGATGCAAATATCTGATGGAAGACGGTCGTTGATTCCGTATTTGATCCTTATGAGAGGGAGATCAGTCTGAGCCTCAAGATGGGCAACCTGGCCGGTTGCATGAACTCCGCTGTCGGTTCTTCCGGCCCCGAAAAGGTCAATGGTGCTGCTCCCAAACAACTCCCTGCATGCATCAATAATCTCACCCTGAATGGATTTTGATCCCTTTTGCATCTGCCATCCCGAGTACCGTGTTCCATCGTACTCGATTGTCAATTTGAATCTTGGCATAAGAATTCTGTTTTATATTGCGAAGATAAGATTATTGGATCATTAAATGTCCGGATTTCAGGTTGTGATACTTATTGTTATTTTTGTTTAAAATCTATTTGGAAGACAGTAAATGAAAAAGGGATATATGAATCCGTATATGGCGGGTACACTGCTGGGCATTGTACTGCTTACCTCGATGTATATATCAGGACGCGGACTGGGAGCGAGTGGCGGAATCAAATACTTCGTGGTTTCAATAGTTGGCGCTGTCGACAGGCAGCATGCTGACAACTCAATCTATTATTCAAAGTATTTTGAGGAGAATAAAAAACCGATGTCAAACTGGCTGGTACTCGAGATATTCGGTATAGTTACAGGAGGTTTTATTTCAGGAGCCGTTTCAGGTAGGCTGAAGCTTAAGGTTGAAAAATCTCCAAAAATATCTGTAACCCGTAGACTGATATTTGCATTTATCGGCGGTCTGTTTTTTGTCTATGGCGGCCAGCTGGCAAGGGGATGTACAAGCGGTGCCGCATTATCAGGCATGGCGGTTCTATCCATGGCAGGATTCGTTACAATGATCGCAATATTCGGATCTGCTTTCGCTTTTGCTTATTTCTTCAGAAAAAACTGGATATAATTTTTTATTATGGGACCAATTTCATCATATTTCGTATTTCCTGAATGGTTAAACATGATAACCGCATTCCTTATCGGGACTGGTTTTGGATTTGCCCTTGAACAAGGAGGTTTTTCATCGAGCCGGAAACTTGCCGGGATGTTTTATGGTTACGATACCACTGTTCTCAAAGTTTTTTTCACGGCTGCAATAGTTGCCATGATTGGATCTCAGCTCATGAGTTACCTTGGATTACTGAATCTCAACCAGGTATATGTAAATGAGTTTTATGTAACAGCATCAATCGTTGGAGGCATAATAATGGGTGCAGGATTTATTATGGGAGGGTTTTGTCCGGGAACAGGTCTTTGTGCTATGTCGATAGGTAAGATCGATGCTATTGTTTTTGTTGCAGGGGGGCTGGCAGGCGCTTTTATCTTTGCTGAAACTTACCCGTATATCCAGGAAATGGCTAATGCCAGGTTCAGGGGCCCCGTAAGAATA
>DAIUKI010000044.1:0-12170 GCA_036848255.1 Bacteroidales bacterium
TGTAAAGGACCAACGCAACAGCGGCATAGAGTATGTTTGGAATCCACATCGCCACCATTGGATCAAGATTCCCCTTTATCGAGAACTGCGACGCAAACTGCATGAACAGAATATATGAGAAACTCAGGCCAAGACCTATCCCTATATTCATTCCAATTCCTCCCCTCACCTTTCTTGATGACAGGGAGACTCCAATAAGAGTGAGAATAAAAACAGCAAATGGATTTGCAAATCGTTTGTATTTCTCAATCAGGAACAGGTTGAGCTCATCAGATCCCTGCAGTTGCAGCTTGTCGACATAATTATTCAGCTCATTATAGCTCATGGTCCCCACAAATCCTGGTCCCATCGAGAGGTCCGAAGGATCAAGATAGGCAAGGGTTGTATCTTTTCTGTCACCACTTGTAATAATATCTTCCTTGTCAGTTATTATCCGCAGTTTATAATTTATGACCACCCATTTGCCTGAAGCAGTGTCAAATCTTACGAGATTACCTGTCATCTTTGACTCAAGCTTTCCGTTTTCACCGAACTTTTCGATTGTGAAGTTCCTCCCTGTCTGGCTGATCGGATTAAATGATTCCATATAAACCAGTACATCCCTGGATACCTGCCTGTGAATATTCATCAGGGGAGTCCTTCTGGTAGTGGCCCTGTAATACTTATCTTCAAAATCGATCCTCTTAAGGTTTGCCTTTGGAATCACAAAGTTAGTAAGGAGATAAGTAAAAACCGCTATAATAAAAGCTGAGAGGAAATACGGAAACATCATCCTCCTGAAGCTCATACCGCTGTTCAGGATCGCTATTATCTCAGTGTTCGCAGCCATCTTTGAGGTAAAGAAAATGACGGAGATAAAAACGAAAAGCGGGGAGAAGAGTGTCGCAAAATATGGAATGAAGTTCAGGTAGTAATCGAATAAGATAGCCTTTACGGGCGCTTCCTTCTCCATGAAATTGTCGACTTTCTCCGCAAAATCAAAAACGACAGCAATAGTAAGGATAAGGACAAGGGCAAAGAAGAAAGTGCCCAGGAACTTCCTGATTATATACCGGTCGATAATCATTAATTTAGGAAATCCTATAACCGATCCGAAAGTTTTTTTACCTTTTGATCTTTCCATTTTTTGAAATTACCTTCTTCAATTTTTTCCCTGGCTTCTGAGACCAGCTTAATATAGAATGAAAGATTATGTATGCTTGCAATCTGAGAACCGAGGATCTCTCCGGAAATAATAAGATGCCTGAGGTATGCCTTCGAGTAATAAAGACTTACCGGCGATGGACCGTAAGTATCTATTGGGCTGAAATCTCCGGCCCACCTCTTGTTCCTGATATTGATTGTACCTTCACCAGTAAAAAGCATTCCGTTACGTCCGTTCCTGGTTGGCATCACGCAGTCAAACATGTCAATACCTCTTTCGATTGCTTCAAGTAAATTGACTGGTGTTCCGACACCCATAAGATAACGCGGCTTATTTTCAGGAAGTATCTCATTTACAATTTCGATAATCCTGTACATTTCATCAGCAGGCTCTCCAACCGATAATCCTCCGATAGCGTTCCCGGCCATTCCGGTTGATGCGGCCTTCTCTGCCGAGATCTTTCTCAGATCATCAAAGGTGCTCCCCTGCACAATGGGGAACAGAAGCTGTTCATGGTCCCATATCGGATCTGTTTCCCTGTACCTGACCACGGCCCTCTCGAGCCAACGGTGAGTAAGTGCAACTGACTTTTCAGCATATTTGTGATCGCAGGGGAATGGAGCGCACTCATCAAGGACCATCATTATATCTGCTCCAATTACGCGCTGAATGTCAATTGTGTTTTCAGGTGTGAAAACATGCTTTGATCCATCGATATGCGATTTGAAGATTGCGCCTTCATCAGTAAGCTTCCTGTTCGGGGCAAGGGAAAAAACCTGGTAGCCGCCGCTGTCTGTAAGCATTGGTCTGCTCCAGTTCATGAACTTATGGAGCCCTCCGGCTGATTTCAGGATTTCGGTCCCGGGCCGAAGGTACAAATGATAAGTGTTCCCCAGGATGATCCTGGCATCAATGTCTTCAGCCAGATCCCTCTGGAGAATTCCCTTGACCGTTCCAGCTGTTCCGACAGGCATAAAAACCGGGGTGGGAATATCGCCATGGGCAGTTTTAAGCATTCCTGTCCTTGCCTTAGTTTCAATATCCCTGCTCTTCACCGTAAACATAAAATCAGCCCTTTTACGGATGCCAAAGGTAATTCATTCGTCTGCCTGTTAAAAATTATGCCGATAATTTTTCATGCATATCTGCCGTTTTAGTATGAATCAATTAATAAATCTGTTCCTTGCATTCAGAATATCTTAGTAATTTAGCAGTCATATCTGGAAGTCAAATGATACTCCGCGACCATCCTTTCCTTCTAACATTTTTTATAGTTTTCGGACTCTCTTTCCTGATCCAGGCTTTCTATTACCTCTATTATTTCCTGGCGCCGGCAAAATACAGGCCGCTGGATATCCAGCAAAAAAACGCCCCTGTATCGGTAATCATTTGTGCAAGAAACGAAGAGGAGAACCTCAGAAATTTCCTTCCAGCAGTATTGGAACAGGATTATCCCGATTTTGAAGTGGTTGTCGTTAACGATTGCTCTGAGGATGATTCATATAACATCCTGGGGGAATATCTTAAAAAATATCCGATACTGAAGGTTTCCAATATTATCAGGGATCCAAAATTTACCCATAACAAAAAATTTGCTCAGTTCATCGGGATCAAGGCTGCAAAAAATGAGCTCCTGCTTTTTACTGATGCCGACTGCAAACCCGAAAGTGAAAAATGGATCGCAGGAATGGCATCCGGCTTTGGCGACGGGATCGATTTTGTGCTTGGCTATGGAGGCTATTTCGGGAAAAAGGGATTACTGAACAAATATATCAGGTACGACTGCATGATGATAGCCATACAATACTTTGGGATGGCCATCAGGGGTATGCCTTATATGGGAGTCGGCCGGAACCTTGCTTACAGGAGATCGCTCTTTTTTGACAGAAAGGGATTCGGCAATCATTCACATCTCGCCTCAGGCGACGATGACCTGTTCGTGAACTCAAATGCTTCAGAGGAGAACATCGCCATTGAATTCAGGAAGGAATCACATACCCGTTCTGTTCCGGCACCCGGCATCAATGAGTATTACAAACAGAAGACAAGACACCTGACAACTGCGAGTCATTACAAGCCGAGGGATAAGATGGCCCTGATAGCTGAGCCTGTTTCCAGAATATTGTTTTATACTACATTCCTGACTCTTATCGTAAATCTGTTTTTGTGGCCGGTCGTAATTGTTCTTTTCCTTGCAAGGATCATTATTCAGTTTATAATATTCGCATTGAATCAGAAAAAATTCAATGAACCGGGATTATTGCCCTGGTTCTCACTATTTGATATTGTCTCTCCGTTTATAAATGCTCTCTTTTTTGCAGGTAGTCTTCGTGAGGGAACCGGCAGGAACACATGGAAATAAGCAACGGATTATCGGACAAGGCCAGAAATGACCTTTTGCTTGTCGAACTGGCAAAGAGCGGGAATGAAAAAGCATTTTCGAGTCTGCTGAACCGTTACAGGGATACAATATATTTCATGCTCCTGAAAATGGTAAATAACACTTCGGATGCTGAAGACCTTACGATTGAAGCATTTGGTAAAGCTTTCAGGTATCTTGACACCTTCACTCCCGACTTTGCATTCAGCACCTGGCTCTTTAAGATCGCCACAAACAACTGCATAGATTTCATAAGGAAAAAGCAGATATCTCCCACATCCATCAATCATTTGCAGGATGATCTTGAAAGCCTCACCGTAAATATCCAGTCCGACCTTCCTGACCCCGAGGAGGCACTTATAAACGATCAGAAAATTGCTGTCCTTCGCGATATCGTGAACCAGCTTAAACCAAGGTACAGGAATCTTATTGAGCTAAGATACTACAAGGAGTATTCATATGAAGAGATAGCATCGGAGCTGAAACTTCCGATAGGTACCGTAAAAGCACAGCTCTTCAGGGCAAAATCACTGCTGTTCAATATCTTTGTAAAAACAGAGAACAGATAGTGACCGAAATCATTCTCAAATATTTTCCGGATCTGACCGGTTCCCAGATTAGCAGGTTTTCGAGGCTTAAGGATATATACCGCACCTGGAACAGCAGGATCAATGTGATCTCCCGGAAGGATATTGACAATTTCTATGTTCATCATGTTCTGCATTCCCTTGCCATTGCTAAGATCATTCATTTTGCAGGGGGGACAAGGATCCTGGATGCAGGCACAGGAGGCGGATTTCCCGGAGTACCGCTTGCAATAATGTTCCCTGATGCTGAATTTTTTCTGCTCGATTCAATCGAAAAGAAAATAAAGGTTGTTTCATCCGTTGCAACCGACCTGGAACTGAAGAACGTGAAGACTATCCGCCAAAGGATTGAGGAGGAAAAAGGAAGCTACGAATTCGTTGTCAGCAGGGCAGTGACAACCTTCCCGGAATTTGTAATGCTTACCCGAAAAAATATCGGACTGGAAAACAGGAATGAATTAAGGAACGGTATTATCTATCTTAAAGGAGGGGACCTTTCGGCGGAGCTGGGACCTTACATGCAGAAATCCGTTATCAGGAATATCGCCGATTTCTTTTCTGAACCATATTTTGATACAAAAAAGATCGTTTATCTGCCATTCTGATTTTTTAAAAAATAAGCTTCCCGTTGCATTTATTCAAAAAATCTATATCTTTGCGATCTCAAAATAAAACTGTACCGATAATTTTAAAATCAGCGTCATGAAAAGGACATATCAGCCTTCAAGGAGAAAAAGAGCAAATAAACATGGTTTCAGGGAAAGGATGTCCACAGCTAACGGAAGAAGGGTTCTTGCTTCCCGCAGGGCCAAAGGAAGAAAAAAACTTTCAGTCACTCCCGAGCTTAAATTGAAATAATAAAAAGATATTGCATACATGATAAAGGTGCCTCCGGATAAGGCACCTTTTTTTTATTAATTTTACCAGCCATTTTGCCTGAAATGAAAATGCCTGAAGATTATATTGATGATCCTCTCCTGAAGGAAATATCCTCCAGAATAGCTGATGCCGGAAGGATATCCGAGGATGAAGGCCTTTTGCTTTACAACAGGGCAGAATTATCATTGCTTTCACTTTTGTCGGGCATAGTAAGACGACGCTTTAATAAAAGCTTTGCCTTCTTTAACAGGAATTTCCATATTGAACCTACAAACAAATGCATTTACAACTGCCGCTTCTGTTCATACCACAGGCCCGAAGGAGATCCTGAAAGCTGGGAATATTCGCATGATGAGATGTTGGGTATTGCAGGGAAGTTTGACGATAAGCAGGTTACTGAGGTTCATATAGTCGGAGGAGTTCACCCTTCACATGATATACACTATTATGGCGAGCTTATACAAAAAATCAGGCAGTACAGGCCCGGGTTGCATATAAAAGCTTTTTCGGCCATCGAGCTCGATTATATGATTACGAGGTCTGGTATGACAGTCAGAGAAGGTCTGTCGGTGCTTAAGAAATATGGACTCGGATCGGTCCCGGGAGGAGGCGCTGAGATCTTTGATGAAGAGATACGGAAAAAAATCTGTCCCGAAAAAGCCACTTCAGAAAGGTGGCTCGAGATTCATGCGACAGCACACTCCCTTGGAATACCATCCAATGCCACAATGCTTTACGGCCATATTGAGAATTACTCCCACAGGATTAACCATATGTCAAGACTGCGTGAACTTCAGGACAGGACCGGCGGATTCAACGCATTCATTCCCCTGAAATACAAAATGGCAAATAACTCAATGTCGCACCTGGGTGAAGTAAGTATGGTTGAAGATCTTAAAAACTATGCTGTATCAAGGATCTTTCTCGACAACATACCCCACATCAAAGCATACTGGCCGATGATAGGCAGGAAAGTTGCCCAGATGAGCCTTATGTTCGGAGCCGACGATCTCGACGGAACCATTGAGGACACAACAAGGATCTATTCGATGGCCGGGTCAGGGGAGATAAATCCTGAAATGTCAACCGGTGAAATATGCAGGCTTATCAGGGATGCCGGATATGTGCCGGTGGAACGGGATTCCGTTTATAATTTTATACATACATTTGCGTTATAATTTAAGTTCCGACTGCCGCCATGAGCATCAAAAATTTCATCTTCAGCAGAACATTTTTAAAAAACCTCGGATTAGCAGCTGTAATTGTTGTTGGATTCATAATGGCTCTGCTTATCTGGCTTAATTTCTATACCCGGCACGGACAGAGCAGACCGGTGCCTGATTTCAGGGGACTAACAATGGATCAGACGATTCAGCTGGCAAAGAAAAACAAATTGCGTTACCAGATCATTGACTCCGTTTATACCACACTGGTTCCCCGCGGCTGTATTGCAGAGCAACATCCGGAACCGGGTTTCAAGGTTAAGAAGCGGAGGAACATCATGCTTACAATAAATGCATTTAACCCTGAATTGGTTGCAATGCCGAATCTCGTTAACCTCCCAAAGCGCCAGGCATTGGCCCTTGTGGAAGGTTCAGGGCTTCAGATTGGAACGATCAGATATTTACCGGACATCTCTTTTGACGTCGTTCTGAAGCAGTTATACAACGGAAGGGAAATCATGGAAGGCGATTCACTTCAAAAAGACTCGTCGGTCGACCTGGTTCTTGGAAAGGGCCTGAGCAACCAGAGTACATATGTCCCCGATCTGATGGGCATGGACATCGAATCTGCCAGGAACAGGATACTGGGAGCATCGCTTACTTTTGTGACAGCCGTTTATGACAATACGGTTGCAACAGGTCCCGACTCGGCTGATGCATTTGTTTATAAGCAAAATCCCGATTTCAGAGTTGATGCCACCCTTCCGCTTGGATCATCAATATACCTGTGGTTGACCCTTGATTCTGCCAGACTGCCTGTTGATTCAACAAATGTCATTATTGATACAATTCCCGGAAGAAATTCAGTATTCTCCGATTAACTGATGCATAATAAGCTATTAATATATATTGCAGTTATGTTATTAATCCCGGTCCACGCCCGTGCTCAGGAGGTGGTAACTGGGCTTCGGACCAATCAGGCATTGAGAGGAAATGCGAATAACCGGGCCATATACAAAGCTGGTACTGCTGATCCTGTTGAACTGCCGTTTTTCGACGACTTTACCGGGCAGTCGTTCCTCCCGTCAGCAGAACGGTGGAGCGATAATTATGCTTTTATTAATAACACATATTCCGATCAGCAGATAACGATCGGGATAGCCACCCTTGATGCTCTTGATGATGCAGGAAATCTTTATGAGACAGCAGGACCGGAAGGATTTGAAGCCGATCACCTGACATCACAACCGGTTAATCTTAATTTTCAATCAACCGAAAATATATGGCTGAGCTTTTACTTTCAGCCTGGAGGACTTGGTGACGCTCCTGAGCTGAATGACAGCCTGACGCTGCAATTTTTTGCTCCGGAAGAATTGAAGTGGTATTCTGTCTGGAAAACAACGGGAACAGAGACTGGAAAGTTCAAACCCGTGATCATCAGAATTGAGAATCCGAAATACCTGAAGAACGGATTTCAATTCCGGTTTGTCAACTGGGCAAGCCTCGCTGACTTTGATGATCAGTCAATGATAGGAAATTGCGACCACTGGAACATCGACTATGTATATCTTGACAGGAACAGAAGCGCCGCTGACACTGCCCTTGCCGATGTCGCCTTCAGAACACCCCTCAGATCGATCCTTAAGACCCACGAAGCAATGCCCTGGAAGCAGTTCAGGCAGGTCTACCTTCAGGAAATGGGTTCTGCCATCCCGATCCATTACAGGAACAACGACATGATAACAAGGAATGTGACCAGGAATTTTGAGATCCGCGATATGTTCACAAATACAGTTTCGCATTCATTCTCAGCAGGTGCGGCAAATGTGGAACCTTTTACAAATGTCGACTATAATGCTAACCTGATCTATACATATAATAATGGGAACAACGATTCGGCACTCTTCAGGATCACCTGCCACCTGAAAACCGATGATTTTGATCCTAAGGGAAATGACACAATATCATACTACCAGGTATTCAGCAACTATTTTGCATACGACGACGGGTCATCTGAGGGAGGTTATGGAATCAACGGGCAGGGCTCGAGGAATGCAATGGCAGCTTATCGCTTCAAATCATATCTTGAGGATACCGTCAGGGCAATCAACATCTGCTTCAACGACAGCTACCTTAACAGCAACCGGAGGGCGTTCCACCTGATGATATGGGATGACAATAACGGATTGCCCGGAAATTTAATTTATACCGCCGAGAATCTTATCGTCGAGCCGGGTGATGAAATCAACGGGTACCACACTTATATCCTGCCCGATGGTGTTCCGGTTGATGGTACATTTTATGTTGGATGGAAGCAGATAACCGAGACATTCCTCAACGCAGGCTTTGATGTCAACACTCCTCACCGCGGAAGGCAGTTCTACTGGCTTAACGGTGTATGGCTGCAATCGCAGAAGGAAGGGAGCCTTATGATGAGGCCTGTTGTGGGCGCACCTGTCAAAACAACTTCCTCGGACGATGAAATAATTCCCACGGTTCCCAGGAATTTCAGGATGTGGCCAAATCCGGCATCTGATTTTATTAATCTCGACTGCAGCGACCTGGCTCTTTCACGATCAGCCTTTGTATCCGTTATTGATCTTCAGGGCCGTGAAATGATGAGAGTCCCCTACAACGAACGTATTGATGTTTCGGGGCTTAAGCGGGGCATCTACACCGTAATCACACTTTTGGAAGGAAGGAGTACGGGTTACTTCAGACTCGTAATTACAAAGTAATTACATATGTCAGAGGAAGAAATCACCGACCAGCAGGAACTTTTTGAGCATTACAGGTTCAAGGCTGATCCGGGACAGTCGCTTCTGCGCATTGATAAATTTCTTTCTGTCAGGATTGAAAACACCTCACGCACACGGATTCAGGCTGCATCAATTGCCGGGAACATTCTCGTGAACAACAAAACGGTTAAGCCAAATTACAGGGTTAAGCCGGGGGATATAGTCCTGGTTGTCCTTCCTAATCCTCCAAGAGAGATAGAGCTTATCCCCGAGGATATCCCATTGAACATTGTGTATGAGGATGATGACGTAGTTGTTGTAAACAAGGAACCAGGCATGGTCGTTCATCCGGCATATGGTAATTACACAGGAACTCTCGTAAATGCACTGATGTGGCATTTCAGGGATCTGCCGCTGTTCAGCACCGGAGAACTGCGTCCGGGACTTGTGCACCGGATCGATAAGAATACTTCCGGTATCCTGGTGATCGCAAAAAATGAGCTCGCCCTTAACAAGTTGTCAAGGCAATTCTTTGACAGGACTACCGGAAGGAATTATGTTGCCATGGTCTGGGGAACCCCTGAACCTTCAACCGGAACCATCACAGGTAATGTGGGAAGAAACCTGCGCGACAGAAAGATAATGCAGGTTTTTACGGATGGCAATCAGGGGAAAACTGCTATTACCCACTACAAAGTTCTTGAAGATTTCGGGTATGTCTCACTTGTTGAATGCAGGCTTGAAACAGGACGAACTCATCAGATAAGGGTCCACTTCAGCCATATGAAGCATCCGCTCTTCAACGATGAGGAATATGGAGGCGATCAGATCCTAAAGGGAACCACATTTGCGAAATACCAGCAGTTTGTAAAGAACTGCTTTAAGATACTGTCCCGGCAGGCGCTTCATGCAAAGTCACTTGCATTTGATCATCCCGTTACAGGAAAAAGATTGTCATTCGACTCCGAACTTCCTGATGATATGAAACAGGTTATTGAAAAGTGGAGAAACTATACCTCCGAAAGGATTTAAAACAATAACTCTCTTTTTACACAGAGAACACAGAGAAGTCACAGAGATCCACTTTGGAACTCCGTGTAACTTAAAGGATTTGCATTTATCGGATTACCAGCTTCCGCCGGCGCCACCGCCTCCGAAACTTCCTCCGCCGAAACCTCCGAAGCCGCCTCCGCCTCCCCCTCCGCCGGAGAATCCTCCCCAGCTTCCGTTATGCTTGCTGCCACCTGAATTCATCATCGACAGCAGAACCCACAAAGGCAATCCCTTCCGGCCGATGTGCTTCTGGTTTGAGCCTCCACCGCTCCTGGCTGACAAGATTATTATGATGAATATTATAATGATGATCAGGGGCACCAGATTGCTTTTTTCGCTTTTTTTATTTCCGTACTGATCGGCTGAAAATTCACCACTGGCAAGCGACATAAGAGTACTTGTAGCCTTGTCGAGCCCCTGGTAGTAGTTTCCATCCCTAAATTCAGGTAAAATCTCATTGTCGACAATCTGTGCACAGAGAATATCGGGTATAGCTCCTTCAAGTCCGTAACCCTGAACAATCTGGACCTGTCCGGAGGATCCTGGTGTTTTAGACTTGACAAGTATCAGGATGCCGTTATCAAGACCCTTCTGTCCTATCCCCCATTTCTCGGCAAGCCGTTGGGCATAATCAGCCTTGTCATAACCATAAAGATCAAGAACGGTTACAATTGCTATCTGGGTTGATGTGGAGTCGCTATAGGCTACAAGCTTCTCTTCAAGAGCATCAACTTCACGATTCGTAAGCATGCCGGCAAAATCATTGACGAGCCGGTAAGGAAAAGGTATTTTGGGGAACTCCTGTGCGGCAATTCTGACTGAAAAAACAGCGATTAGAATTATAAACGTTACAACCTGTTTAAAAAATAATCCTTTTTTCATTGTTTTTCGGGTTGCCCGTTATCGTCAAAAGAGATCTCATCCGGAAGCTCATTCTTATCATCTTTTCTGTGAGGAAAATGTTCCTGCAGCTGTTGCCCCGCCATAAGTATCCCTTCAATAAGTCCTTCGGTGTATTTACCGGTCCTGAAATGCTTCTGAATGATATTTTTCGACTTGTCCCAGAAATTTTCAGGTACCTTTGAATTAATGCCTCCGTCACCAATGATAGCGAATTCCTTGTTCCTTAATGCCATGTAAAAAAGGACCCCGTTCCTGCTTTCGGTTTCATCCATCCTTATATGCCTGAAGATCCATGCCGCCCTGTCGAGGACGTTCCCTGAAAGTTGTGTCTCGATATGGACCCTTATCTCCCCGGAAGTCTCACTTTCAGCCGCCTTAATGGCATCACGTATCTGTATTTGCTCCTCCCTTGTGAAGAATGTTGAGGCTTTGATTTCCATTAAAGCTGATAGTTAGAATGTTACTTCGGGAGCCTTTTCAGCTCCTTCCATCGCCTCGAAATATGGTCTGGCTGTGAATCCGAACATACCTGCAATTATGTTTGCGGGAAATCTTTTGATATAAGTGTTCATTGCCAGAGCAGTTTCGTTGAACTTCCTTCTTTCGACCGAGATCCTGTTCTCTGTGCCTTCAAGCTCAACCTGAAGGTCCCTGAAGTTCTGGGTAGCCTTCAGTTCCGGATATCGTTCTACAACAACCATTAACCTTGAAAGTGCTGAACTTAGTTCGCCTTGCGCTGCCGTGAACTGTTGCAGATTCTCAGCAGTCATTTTGGCCGGGTCGATTGTAACCTGGGTGGCTTTAGCCCTTGCCTCGATAACTTGTGTCAGGGTCTCCTGCTCGAATGCGGCAGCTCCCTTGACAGTATTCACGAAATTCGGAATAAGATCAGCTCTCCGCTGGTACTGGGTTTCAACATTGCCCCACTGGCTCGTGACACCTTCCTGCAAAGTAACCATCTGATTATAAACCCTTGTACCCCAGGAGACAATACCCAGCACAAACAGTGCAATAATAGCTCCCACTATTATCCATATAATGCAACCTTTTTTCATTTTGATGATTTTTAGAATTTTATCAAAGGTAAAAAATATCTGATAGAATATAATTTTTTTATCTATGCTAATGGAACCTCTCCGAGGTTCATTTTTGTTTATTTTTAACGAATTATTTTCGGCATATGAAAACAATCGCGATTGTTGCCGGAGGGGATTCCTCCGAATATGAGATTTCTGTAAAAAGCGCCCATGAAGTAGCCAGGCTGCTTTCTCCTGAGTATGATGTATTTATAATTATGATCAGGGGCACCAGCTGGTATTGGGA
>DAIUKI010000045.1:0-12131 GCA_036848255.1 Bacteroidales bacterium
CCTTTTTTCTCGTTTTGCAGTTTTACGGTTTTGCAGTTATGTCCAGTGCAAAGTTTTAACAACTTGTATGAATGTATGACTGTATGACTGAACGACTGTATGACTGAACGACTGCATGACTGAACGACTGCATGACTGCATGACTGCATGACTGCATGACTATTTTAATATCCTCCTTATTGTCCTTAGTTTATGCGAATAACCTTTGATCTCATTTTTGTAGATCCCCTGGTGATCAATTGTGTCAATCCTGACCCTGCCGGATGCATGAATAACAAGTCCCTGCGCCAGAATCATACCTACATGAGTGATCTTTCCCCTGTCATCATCAAAGAGCACAAGATCACCCGGCACAGTTTCATCAATAAAGCTTATACTTTCACCCGCCTCGGCCTGCTGCCAGCTGTCGCGGGGGATATTAATTCCCCTGACCTTGTAAACAAGCTGAACAAACCCTGAACAATCAATCCCGGAAGGGATCCTTCCCCCCCAGATGTAAGGACTGTTGATGAATTTCATAGCTGTATCGGAAATTGATTCGGTAACATTAAAATATAACGTGCCGAATTCCGGACCTGCCGAATAATTATCTTCTCCTGCCGAGAACGTTTTACTGTCAAAATCAGGTTCATAAACCTCACACCCGGCTTCAAGGACAAGTTTTGTCTTATCATTTTTATGACAGAGCAATGATCTGTTCAGGACATGTCCGGTCGAATCCGCTTTTCCCGGTGAATTCTGAATATGATCCGTATCAATCCATCCGGTGTAGTTATCGAAAAGTGTTTCGATCTTGTGCCAGTGGCCCATATGATCAATAAACCTGTATTTCTCACCAAAGAGGATCTGGCTGAGCATCTCCGATTTATGGGAGGGTCCTGAACGCAGGGGTACAAATACATTCCCGCAGATGAAGATTTCCATTTGAGAAGTTTTTACAAAATTATGAAAATTATCTCTATTTTTGAGATTGACTATCAGGCATATCTAATACTAACGGTAATGGCCGAATCCAGAAGACCCCCGGAGATCAAACCCAACAGGAAGTATCTTTATCACCTTATCCTGTTCATCATCAGCATAATAATCGTTGTTGCCATTTCACCCCGCGAGGGAAAATTCAGGTCCGAATTTCAGAAGGGTAAGCCCTGGTTAAGCGCCTCACTGATTGCTCCGTGGGACTTCGCCATTGTAAAACCGGATAACTTAATTGCAGCCGAGCGCGACAGCATTCTGAAAAACTTTACTCCGTACTTCAAGCTCGACAGTGAGGTTGAAAGGAACAAGATCATGGAGCTTGAAACTTACCTGAACGTCCTTCTGAAGTCATTCGAGTCGGAATCAAAACCACTCGATCCGATGGGGTTTGTATCAATTAAAAGGGAATTGAATAAAATCCTTTCTGACATTTATAAAAAAGGAGTTCTGGAAACCAACGAACTTATGCCATACGAAAAACTTCCGGCTGAAATAACAGTTATCAGCGGAAGGATTGGAGAACAAAAGGAGGTCGCCTCAATGTTTGTCCAGAAAACCGCATACCTGTATGCAGAGGAAAAAAAGAAAGAACTTGAAAATCACTATTCAACGGGATCCGGAAAACCTCTTGGTGATTTTGTATCAAGAGTGGTCGTTTATGACTATGTTGTGCCTAATCTTTTCTATGATGCTGCAACATCGACGGCGGTAAGGAACAAAATGATCGGGGAGATCAGCCTCAACAGGGGACTTGTGCAGGAGGGTGAGCTTATAATTTCGCAGGGGGAGATCGTTGATGAGGAAAAATTCATGATCCTTGAATCGATGAGGGATGAATATGAAAGGAGATTGGGCAAGGATGACAGATGGCTCATCATACTCGGCAGAATTATCCTGGTAACTGCATGTTATATGGTCCTCTATTTCTTCATGTATTACTTCAGGTTTGATGTATTAAGCTCGACTCACAAGACTTTTTTCATAATACTTGTCATCCTGCTGTTTATTATTACTACGCGCCTTCTGATATACGTGCCCGGAAATGTTGTCTATCTGATTCCCTTTGCTATTATTCCAATAGTTGTCAGGACGTTCTACGATTCGAGGCTGGCGCTTTTTGTCTACCTTATTTCAATTATGCTGGCCGGCTTTTTAGTGTCCAATTCATTTGAGTTTGTGTTCCTGAGCTTCATAGCGGGTGTGGTAGTTATTTTTACACTTACTAACGTCTACAGGCGGGCCAAACTGTTTACGGCAGCATTAATGGTTTTCCTCTCTTATTCGGTGGTTTATCTCGGGATTGGATTGATGCAGGAAGGAAACCTTGCCAGCATGAACTGGAAAAATTACATGTGGTTTGCCGGGAACGGAGTCTTCCTGCTCCTGAGCTATCCACTTATTTTTGTTTTTGAAAAGACTTTCAGGTTTTTATCCGATGCCACCTTGTTTGAGCTTGCGGATACAAACCAACCGCTTCTCAGGAAACTGTCGGAGGATGCTCCGGGATCATTTCAGCATTCACTGCAGGTTGCCAATCTGGCTGAGGAGGCTGCAAGGGAAATTGGTGCAAACAATCTTCTTGCCAGGACCGGAGCTCTCTATCATGATATCGGTAAAACATTCCATTCCGAGTATTTTATTGAAAATCAGGCAGAAGGATTCAGTCCCCACGATCAGCTTGATCCTCTGGAAAGCGCAGAAGTAATAACAGAACATGTAAAAAAGGGGATTGATCTGGCCAGAAAATACAATCTTCCTGCCCAGATAATTGATTTTATCCAGACCCATCATGGAACCGGTGTTGCTTATTTCTTCTACAAGAAATATCTTGACAAGAATCCCAAGAGGACCGACATGGAGAAGAACTTTGCTTATACAGGTCCGAAACCTTTCTCAAAGGAGACTGCAATTGTAATGATGGCCGATGCTGTTGAAGCATCTTCAAGAAGCCTCTCGAATTACTCGGAGGAGAATATAACCGAGCTCGTTGAAAGGATCTTTTATATCCAGGAGCAGGATGGACAATATGCTGAAACACCTCTGACCTTCAAGGATATATCAGATATCAAGAATGTTTTCATCAAGCGTCTTTTGAATATTTATCACGCGAGGATCGCTTATCCCAAGAGGGAAACAGCCAGGGGTTAACGCATATCAACGATTTCAACACCCTTGTGATCAGCCGGAGAAAAGGTAAATTCCGAAATGCCGGGTTGCTGCTTAAGGTCAAATTCCTTAACAGTGAGTGTGGCTGTAACTCCATTCTTGTACTTGTACTCGAGGCTCTTAAGGTCGAGCGATGGCTTACCGATGCTCAGCCTAATCCTTATGTGATCGCTGTTGATATCATCAGGATAGAGATCAACTAGCCATGAAGCGGCTTTTTCTTCAAGCAGCCTGACCTTATAACCCTTTTTGTAGACAGAGAATATTGAAGAGGGTCTGGCCATGAATGAATTATCATTCTTGTCAGGTTTTGCTACAGTGACCTCATTTTCATCCGGGAGATAGCTCCACGATGTTTCACCGTTGAACCAGATAATATTGTCGGGCAGTTCGATCCTGTACCTGTCCTTGCTGAGAATGACAAAACCCGAAATAGTGTCTTTTGTCCCTTCAAACTGATCGATGGTCTCCAAAGTAAATTTCATCGAGACTGAAGGAGATTCAAGCGCAAGGGTGGAGAACCTGTCGAGTATCCTGACGGCTTCTGCATCATTCTGGGCCATTGCATTTAAGGATGAAAGAATCAGGAATACACCGGAAAGAAATGTCCTCATTGTATATGTTTTAATCCAGACTCTTCAAAATCTGTTCCAAATATGTATAATCGGAGATAAGAACGTCCCTGGCCTTGCTTCCCTCGAATGGCCCGACTACTCCTGCAGCCTCCAGCTGGTCGATTATTCGTCCGGCTCTGTTATAGCCGATCGAAAGCTTCCTCTGTATCAGCGATGTAGAACCCTGCTGATGCTGGACAACCAGTCGGGCCGCATCCTCGAACATGGGATCCCTCTTGCGAAGGTCAATTTCCGGCACACCCGATTCACTGTCATCAATATACTCCGGCAGATGAAATGCATCGGGGTATCCCTGCTGTGAACCTATGAAATCTGTAAGCTCCTCAATTTCAGGTGTGTCAATAAATGCGCACTGCACCCTGATGGGCTCGGCGCCCGATGAAACAAGCATATCGCCGCGGCCCACGAGCCTGTCGGCACCGGTAGCATCAATTATTGTCCTTGAATCGATTGATGAAAATACCCTGAAAGCAATCCTCGTCGGGAAATTTGCCTTAATGAATCCGGTAATGATATTAGCTGATGGCCTTTGTGTGGAGATAATAAGGTGAACCCCAATCGCTCTTGCAAGCTGCGCAAGCCTTCCGATAGGAGGCTCTATCTCCCGTCCGGCAGTCATTATAAGATCGGCAAACTCATCAATGATAAGTACGATATAAGGAAGGTATCTGTGTCCCTTTTCAGGATTCAGCCTCCGTGATATGAATTTTTCATTGTACTCCTTAATATTCCTTGACTGGGCTTCCTTTAAAAGTTCAAGCCGGTTGTCCATCTCAATGCACAATGAATTCAGTGTTTTTATTACTTTCTGGGTATCTGTGATTATTGCGTCCTCCTCTCCCGGCAGTTTGGCAAGAAAATGGCGTTCAATCTTTGAGTATAACGGAAGTTCCACTCTCTTTGGGTCGATAAGAACAAATTTAACCTCCGACGGGTGTTTCTTGTATAATATAGAAGTAATTATTGCATTGATTCCCACTGATTTACCCTGTCCGGTGGCCCCGGCAACCAACAGGTGGGGCATCTTTGTAAGGTCGACAACAAAAGGCTCATTTGTAATTGTGCGGCCTAGTGCCAGGGCTATGTCAAACTTTGATTCCTGAAATGCTTTTGAAGTTATGAGTGACTTCATCGAAACAATATCCGGTTTTTTATTGGGTACTTCGATGCCAACTGCTCCTCTTCCGGGGATTGGTGCAATTATCCTGATACCAAGAGCTGAGAGATTAAGCGCTATATCATTTTCGAGCGATTTAATACGTGCAACTCTTATCCCTCTCTCGGGAACGATTTCATATAGGGTAACCGTCGGGCCAACCGTGGCTGATATATGCTGGATAGTAATATTATGATCACCAAGGGTTTTAATTATATTTTCCTTGTTCTCGATAACTTCCCTGTCGTCAAACTCCAGCTCAGCCTTATGATCCTTGAGTATTGAAACCGGAGGGAACTTATACCGCGACAGGTCGAGCCGGGGATCATAGTTCTCCATTAGCCTCTCGACTTCATGATCGGGAAGGATATCGACAGCTGCGGGCTTATTAATATCAATAGGCACTTTATCGGGTGCTCTCTTTCCAGGTTCATCCCTTCCAATGACGTGGATTATTGAACTGCGGCCAACCTCACCCTCATAATCTTCTCCTGTGGGACGTTTTACAACGAATTTTACATCTCCTTCCACTTCATCATCCTCATCCTCCTCATCTTCCTCCTCCGGTTCTGTACTCTTATCCGGTTGTTCAGCAGGGATATTACCGGTCCTGATTCCCGGTATTACGCTTTTAATTGTTGCAGGAATTGAATGTGTGAATGTTTCAGGCTTAAAGCGCAGTGCAAAAATCAGGTAACCGACAGTAAGAAGGGTAAGTATTATTCCGGTACCGATTTTACCGGCAAAGGAATTGAACCACTCTGTGATCTTGAATCCCTGAGCCCCGCCCGGGCCGCTTCCCATGTACCCGTCAGCCTTGCCAAAGATGAAACCAAGAACAAGAGATATTAATATTACCGCAAACGTCAGCTTCACTATAAGTTTCCACAACCGTATATTTGGAAACTTGAGCAAACTAAGTCCGATCACTCCGATAATAACCGGAATCAGGAATGCCCCATAGCCAAAACCATAGCCAACAATCATCTTGGCAAGGTAATGACCGCTTTTCCCTGACCAGTTCCTTACATTCACTTCAGCATTTGAGACAACCTGTGAATCGGCCAGGCTCAGATCGGTCCTCCACCAGAACAGGTATGAAACACATGCAAGGAGAAGGTAGACTGCGAAACCCGATATCAGTATTCCGAATATGAACCTGATCCTTTCATCCGTAAAGAAAGGTGTTGACTTTGCTTTGGTCTTTGATTTCTTATTGCCGTTTTCTTCTTTCTTCATTTCCGATCAATTATTCCTTCAGCTACAGCCTGAAAAAGCTCCCAAAGGTAATAAATTTGGCGCGAATTTGTATTTCGTGCCAAATGTTGCTCTTATTAGCACGGATTAAAATTCCGCACTAGCAGGGACAGGGAACACCCCGCACCTCTTATAAACTTACCATTTTATTGATAAACTTATTGATATCGGTTTTGGAAACCTTTTTGAATTTTTCCTTCCTTTCAAATGTTTTATCAGGAATCTCCTTCTGGTAAACATTCTGGGCCATAAAGTGAAATTCGGACCGGCCGATGAAGAAGAAAAAACTCAAAAGCACCCCATCAATCTGATTGAATGGAGTGGATGCATTGGGATTCTTTACAGGTATCTCGTCAGTGTACCATACGTTATAGGTCCTGGAGCGGTCGATAGGAAATGTGACTTCTGCATTTTTACAATTGAAGCCGCAGATAACCGAAGACTTTGTGGTTTTTTTGATAATTATGCCGCGCATAGCTTCAAAGCCGGGATATATCTCCCCGGGTTTTGACGGATAGAAATATTTGATTGTGAAGAGACTCAGGTAAGTGTCGTAAATCTCCTTTGAAGGATTCGATAAATTGATGATCCCGGAATTGCCAAAGGGAGAAATGAGTTCGTAGATAATATTGTCGTTCTTAAAAGAAACAACCATATTCCTGGGCATGAGCTCTTTTGGCATCGAGGTAACGTGGCCCTGATATGTGACGTCATAGTGAATCTCCCCTTGCTCAAGATTCCTCCCTCCGAACTTTTTGCAGGAGCAGACTGTTAAAATGAAAATAAATGTAAAAAGGAGCGCTCTTCCTGATCTCACCAACTTCAATTTAATAGGAAAAATGCAAATGTAATTATTTTTTTTAACTTGTATCAGGCTCACTTATAATAATGTGTAGGGATCAGATTTATGCTCTTTAACATATTTATCGACTTGTAACCGGGGCTGATCTGACAAGGACCAATTCCCGGAAATTAATAGCTTTGTGCCTGATAAAACAAGTATTTAACAGGATAGAAACGGAAAATTCAGTCAAACATTACACATCTGAACGATTAATATGAAAAAGAAACTTGCTGTTGTTGCTCTGGGAGGTAATGCTTTGCTCAGAGGCGACCAGAAAGGAACAATCGATGAGCAGGAAGAAAATACAACACTTACACTTGAAAACCTGGTTTTTCTGATCAATGAGGGTTACGATCTTGTAATAACTCATGGGAACGGTCCGCAGGTAGGCAACATTCTGATGAGGAATGATGCCGGGGAACAGATGTACGGTATTGCCCAGATGCCTGTGGATATCTGTGTGGCAGATTCCCAGGGCGGAATAGGCTATATGATCGAAAGAATGTTCAGGAATGTGCTTAACAGGCACGGGATCAAAAAGAATGTGATCTGTATTGTCACACAGGTCGTTGTGGATAAAAATGATCCTGCTTTCAATGATCCCCAGAAAAGGATAGGGAAGACATATTCAAGGGAAGAGGCAGATAAGCTTGCTGAAATAAAGGGCTGGGTTTTCAGGGAGGAAGTAAAGATAGACGGAGGATACAGAAGGGTGGTACCTTCGCCTGTACCGGTCGATATAATGAACTTTTCAATAATCCGCGATCTGGCGATTAAAGGGAACGTAGTGATAGCAGCAGGAGGGGGAGGAGTCCCTGTTTATCTGGATGAAAAAAATGACGTCAGACCAGCCGAAGTGGTCATTGACAAGGACCATGCGTCATCACTGCTGGCATCAATGATAGGGGCGGATGAATTTTACATACTTACCGATGTACCTTATATTTATATTAATTACAAGAAACCGGACCAGGAAATAAAGGAATTCCTGAACTACGCCGACACTCTGAAATACCTCAATGAGGGACAGTTTTCAAAGGGCAGTATGGCTCCCAAGATTGAGGCGTGTCTCAATTTCATAAAAAAAGGTGGACAAAAAAGCGTTATAACAGAAGCATTTAAGCTGGCTGATAAGAAGTATGGTTCCAAAATTACAATGGAATATGAAAAATAAGGCGTCAGGCATCGGGCGTCAGGCATCAAGGCGTGACGGCATTACGGCATCAAGGCTTCAAGGCGTCAAGGCGTGCGGTATCAGCATAAAAAAAAATTTATAAATTTGTAGTAATATTACAGACATTATAAAGTAAGAATTCCTGGATTTAAAGCCGTCATGCCATCATGCCGTTAAGCATTCACGCCGTCCTGCCTTCACGCCGTCCTGCCTTCACGCCGTCCTGCCTTCACGCCTTTAAACCTTTAAACCTTTAAACCTTTAAACCGTTAAACCTTTATCACATGCCAGTAAATCTCCGTAACCGTCACTTTCTGAAGCTTCTCGATTTCAAGCCTGAAGAAATCAAATACCTCCTGGATCTTGCTGCTGATCTCAAGAAAGCGAAAAATTCAGGAACCGAACAAAAACTCCTTGAGGGAAAGAATATCGCCCTTATTTTTGAGAAATCATCCACAAGAACCCGTTGCGCGTTCGAGGTTGCGGCCCTCGATCAGGGAGCGCATGTTACATATCTGGGTCCCAGCGGTTCACAGATCGGCCAGAAGGAATCGATGAAGGACACCGCAAGAGTGCTCGGCAGGATGTATGATGGTATAGAGTACCGGGGTTACGGACAGGCGATTGTTGAAGAACTTGCAAAATATGCCGGTGTACCTGTTTGGAACGGACTTACTAATGAATTTCATCCCACCCAGATACTTGCAGATCTTATGACAATGCTTGAGCATAGCAACAAGCCTTTGAACAGGATCTCTTTCTGCTACCTTGGAGACGCCAGGTATAATATGGGCAACTCATTGCTTGTCGGAGCTGCCAAAATGGGTATGGACTTCAGGACAGCCGCGCCAAAAGCTTTCCAGCAGGGTAACGATCTTGTGGAAGAGTGCAGAACCATCGCAAAGGAGACCGGTGCAAAAATAAATATCACCGACAATGTCAGTGAGGCAGTAAGGGGGGTTGATTTCCTTTACACCGACGTCTGGGTTTCAATGGGCGAACCTGACTCAGCATGGGCTGAAAGGATAAGGCTGATGGAGCCATACCAGGTAAACATGTCAGTCATAGAAAAGACAGGAAACCCTGAGGTTAAGTTCCTGCATTGCCTCCCGGCTTTCCACAACAGGGAGACAAAGGTTGGGGAGGATATATATCAGAAGTTTGGATTGAATGGTCTGGAGGTAACGGAGGATGTCTTCGAATCAATACACTCAGTGGTGTTTGATGAAGCGGAGAACAGGTTGCATACAATCAAAGCAGTTATGGTTGCAACGCTGGGATCTTAACGATACACGACGCACGACAAACGAGTTGTGAGTCGTGAGTTGTGAGTCGTGAGTAGTGTGTCGTGTGTCGTGCGTCGTTACACAATCAGCTCCTTAACAAAGAACCAGGTTATCGCGAACGATGTTGCAAGTTTAAGCCCGACTCCAGTAAGAAAACCAAGCAGGCTTCCGAACCCGGCTCTGATAGCATATTTCATATCGTCCTTAAAGATAAGTTCTCCGACAACGGCCCCGATGAATGGCCCTATGATTATTCCTAACGGACCCAGAAACAGGCCGATTACGAGTCCGACCGTAGCGCCCCTGGTCCCATACTTTGATCCTCCGAACTTTTTGGTTCCCCATATAGGCACTATGTAATCAAGTACTGACACGACTATAACAATTGCAGCAAGTAATATCAAAAGGGTATTTGAAAAGTCGGCAAATCTGGAAATATGCAGCAGGATAATACCGGCATAGCTCAGCGGAGGTCCGGGCAGGATAGGCGCCAGACAGCCAATTATACCAACGATAATAAAAATTATTGCTAATATCAGCAGGAGATATTGAACCATTCAGAATTTTACTTCTTATTTTTTCCCAAGGTCATCAAAATCAATATTTGTAAATTCCCTGGCAGTCAAATCGGCAGGCTCCTTTTTTGGTTCGTATTCTGATTGTACCGTTTCCGGTTTTATTTCATTTATACCGCTATCAATAAATGTAACAGCATCTTTTAGTCCGTCGGCAAATTTATCAAAATCCTCCTTGTAAAGGAAAATCTTATGCTTTTCATAAAAGATCTTTCCCTCCTTTCCGAGCCGCTTTTTACTTTCAGTGATAGTAAGGTAGTAATCTTCCTTGCGAGTAGCCTTCACATCGAAAAAATAGGTCCTTTTCCCGGCTCTTACAATCTTGGTGTAAATCTCTTCCTTAACAACTTTTTCATTACTCCCGTTTATGACCTCCTTAATTCCGGATTCTTCTTCCATTTCTGAGTCAGTTTAGGTTTAGGTTAGGCTGTGGTTATCATTGTCAAATGTAACAATTATTTTTAATAACAATACCGGACCCTCCAATTGTACCTAAATTTCACACTGATGTTTTGAGAGTAAAGGAAAATGGTTATTTTTGCTGCCTGAATCTGAGGTTCTTTATAAATGATAAGCAGAAGATTATTGCGCATAAAAGCCCTGATGGTACTGTATGCATTCAACCGCAGGGAGGATGATGATGTTGCTCTGGCTGAGAAAGAGTTGATGTTCAGTATCGGAAAGACCTACGACCTCTATCATTACCTGCTTCTTCTCGTCCTTGAGGTAGCTGATATTGCTTCTGAGAAAATCGATCAGGCACTTCAGAAAAGAATGCCAACGCACGAGGACCTAAATCCCAAGAGACGATTTGTTGATAATCAGGTAATTTCCCAGCTCCGCCAAAACAAGGCTTTCAACGACTTCTTATCCTCAAGGAAGCTTTCATGGGCCAATTATCCCCATATTCCCAGACTGATGTATAACAAAATGATAGCGTGGGATAAATATGATGAATACATGTCAGCTGAGGTTCAGGGTTATGCTTCCGACAGGAAATTCGTTATAAGTCTCGTCACAAAACTTTTTGCTGATTCGGAGGACCTGGAGTCTAACTTTGAGGAACAGAGCATTTACTGGAATGACGACACCGAATATGTAACGGTAATGATCGAGAAAACCCTGAAGAAATTTAAGGCTGACAGCGGAAACAACGCTTTTATGATGCCTCTTTTCAAGAATCAGGAGGATGAAGATTTTGTGAAGATATTGTTCAGAAAGGCTATCCTTCATTCAAAACAATATTCGGAACTTATTGATAAGAATACAACCAACTGGGAAGTTGAACGGATAGCCCTTATGGATATCCTTGTCATGCAACTGGCTATCACGGAAATAGTCGAATTTCAGGAGATCCCGGTGAAGGTAACACTTAATGAGTATATTGAAATTGCCAAATATTACTGTACCTCAAAAAGCAGTACATTTGTAAACGGTATTCTTGATAATATAGTAAAAGAAATCAGGGAAAAAGGACTTTTTGAAAAAACCGGAAAAGGCCTTATCGGTGAGAAAATTGAAAACTAAAAAAAGAACAATCCGATAAATGAAATTAAAAGAAATTCTCACTTTTGTCATCTTAATGATAATCCTGGAAGGATGCAACTCTTCGCAGAGCGACAGAAATGCAGCAAAATCAGTATTGCGGACAGATGGAGAAGTGGCAGAGATAAGCTTCAGGGAATACGAACATGACTTTGGAAAGATTGCTGAAGGTGAGAAGGTGGCTCATATTTTTGCTTTTGAGAATAAGGGACCGGGAAGCCTTGTGATTGAATCAGCCTCGACCAGCTGTGGCTGCACAGTTCCCAAATATGACCGGTCGCCGATCCCTGCCGGAAAGGGGGGTAACCTTGAGGTTGTGTTTGATTCGAACGGGAGAAGCGGGATCCAGACCAAAACGATCTCTGTCCGCTCTAACTCCAAAACAGAGGTGGTGATTCTGAAGATAACTGCAGATGTTGTATCAAGAAAATAACAAACCGGTCAGATCAGCAGCTTGAAGAAACATTAATGAAAAATGGATATTGAAATACAATAATAATATAACGAAATAAAAC
>DAIUKI010000046.1:0-11956 GCA_036848255.1 Bacteroidales bacterium
GCCGGACCTCAATGGCGTTTTCCTTTCCTCCGTACACCTGAACCCCTGCAATGCCATCGATATTCTCAAGCTCCGGCCTGATCTCCCTGTCGGTGATATTGCGGATCCTGTCGACACCTCCTTCGCCCCTCACCTGCAGCGACATGAACTGGTTAAGCAGCTGTTCAAGATCGATCTTTATAACATTGATAATGAACTCTTCAGGAATTGAACTTTTAATAATGTCAATTTTTTCCTGGAGCTTAAGATTTGCGTACTTCAGATCGGCATTCTTTACAAAATAGACACTGATTGTTCCATATCTTGAGGAAATGTTTGATTCGATCTTTTCGACCCCTTCAATTGTCCCGATGGCTCCTTCGATTGGGATTATCGCCTGTGTTTCTATATATGAAGGGTCCACTTCAAGCGGGGTCGCCACCTGAACGAACAGGGTTGGAAACTCAGCATTCGGAAGAAGTTCGACAGCAAGCTTTTTATAGGAAACATAACCGAGCACCGAAAGCCCGATAAAAAGCATGCTGATAAGAACCCTTCTTTTAAGTATAAAATCCATCTGCTTCCTTATAAGGTAGTTACGGGATCGGGTGAACTTTTCTTCCTGCCTCTGACAGAGTCGGTAAAGCTGTCAAAAATCCAGTAGACACATGGGATAACGATAAGCGTAAGGAGTGTTGAAGAAACCAGTCCGCTAATTACTGCGAGAGCCATTGGTGACCTTAGCGATGCGCTTTCTCCCAGGCCGATCGTAAGCGGAAGAAGAGCCAGGATCGTTGTGATGCTTGTCATAAGAATCGGCCTGATACGCTGTGATCCTGCAAGAATAATTGCATCTCTTTTATTAGTTCCCGACTCCCTCAGCTGATTAATGCGGTCGATAAGGATAATCGCATTGTTCACCGCAATTCCCGCAAGCATAATAATACCGATATATGCCATCATGTTCAATGGTTTGCCCAGAATTATGAAAGTTAGAACGGTTCCAACTGCTGCCAGTGGGATCGTAAGCATTATTACAAAAGGCTGGATTATCGATTCAAACTGGGCCGCCAGGACCATAAAGACAAGTACCAGCGAGAGTATAAGGGCAAATGTAAGATTCGACATTGATTCCTTCCTTTTGAGTTCCTCCCCGGTGAATTCCATTTTATAATCGACGGGAAGTGCAACTGATCTCAGAGAGGATTCTGCCTCCCTGATCACCATATCAAATGGCTGACCTGTCCTTGCCATGGCATAAACATAGCATGTCCTTGATTGATTGCGTCTTGTTATCTCCCTTGGGCTTGTAATTGTTCTGATTTGAGCGAGCTCGCTAAGGGGGACTTTTACATTTCCGGCAGTTATGATAAGGTCCTTCAGCTGGTGAAGCGAAATATCACCGAGCTTTATTGTTATATCCTTAAGTTCACCATCCTTTTCAAAGGTTCCGGCAGATGCGCCTTCAAGATGGCTCCTTATCTGATTTGTAACGCTTTCAACCGTAACATTGTAATAGCTTGTTTTGAAGCGGTCGATCGCTACCTCAACCTCCGGGGTGCCTTTGTCCATCGATGTTGTGATGTTATAAAGGCCGGTATTCGTTTCAAGGATTGCTTTTGATTCTTCAAGTATTCTTTCAAGCTCATTGTAATCATTGCCCGATATCTCAAGGGCAAAAGGTGATCCGGATGTGCCAAGGGCCGACTGAAGTGCACTCTCCTCCCTGGTGAAGGCAGCCTCAATGTCGGGGACACCCTTAAGGTAATTTTCCACCAGGCTGATTGCACTTTCAGTTTCTGAAGCATATTCATCGGCAAGAATTATTTTAAGTGAAGCCGTGTTTTCGCCCTTTATCTCTGATGATTGACTTAAAGTCGAAGTGTTATCTTCACCAGCCTGGGTGTAAATCAATCTTACTTTTTCACCGAGAAGCTCCTTTATTATCCCCTCCGTTTTACTTGCAGTGCTGTTTGTCCGTTCAAGACTCGTTCCCTCGGGAAGCTTTAATCCGACAGTGAATTCTGCCGATTCTGATTTGGGCATGAACTCGCTTCCGAGACGGGGAACCAGCACTCCCGAAATTGCCAGCATAGCTGCTGACAGAAGAATCACTAGTTTCCGCTTATCAAGCACCTTTCCTAGAAATCCTTTATACCATTTAAAATGCAACGCAGAGACAGATATGTCTTTTCTGCTTTTTTCAGGAAAAAGCGTCGAAACAAGCATTGGAATTACAAGCATTGCAACAAATAGCGACGACAGCAAGGCAAACGCAACTGTCCATGCCTGGTCGCGGAACATCTCGCTTGATGCGCCATGGAGGTACACAATAGGCAGGAATACAACAATAGTTGTCACTGTTGATGCGGTTATGGCTCCACCTACCTGGCCGGTGCCGATAATTACAGCATCAGACAGCGACATTCCTTCCTCCCTGTTCCTTGTGATATTTTCAAGAACCACTATTGCATTATCAACAAGCATACCTGCGCCAAGCGCCAGCCCTCCAAGGGTCATGATATTGAGCGACAGATTACTGAAGTACATAAGATTGAAAGTGGCAATTATTGAAATGGGGATCGCGATGCTTATCACAAGGGTTGTCCCTATCCTCCTGAGAAAGACGTAAAGTATGACAACGGCAAGAATGATTCCTATAATAAGGGTATTCTTTACTTCGCCTATGGCATTGTTTATATATGTTCCCTGATCAAGGACTTTTATGAATTCATAACCAGGCAGGGCCCTGCCCAAATCTTCAAATGCCTTATCGAGGCTCTCAACGGCATCGACTGTATTGAATTTGGGTTCCTTGTAGATTGAAAGCCCGATGCACCTCTCACCGTTTATTGTGACGATATTCTCAGGATCTTTGTTTGCCAGTTCGATTCGTGCAACATCTCTCAGGTAAACAGGAACCCTTTCACCCGGGGATATTCCGGATACCTGTCCCTGGGATGCTTGAGCAGATGGTGCCTGTGCTGAGAATTGTCTGAATCCAACAATAATATTCTGCAGGTCATCGAGGTTTTCAAGGACACTTACCCCTTTCACGACATATTTCGTGCCCATATCAACTATTGAGCCTCCCGACACGTTCCTGTTATAGTTTCTTATCTGGACCGCAATTGCATCGGAAGTCAGGCCGAATGATTCGAGCAGGTATTTATTCGTCTCAATTACAACCTCACTCTCTTCCTTTCCGACGAGCTTCACATCGGCTACCCCTTCAATCCTTACAAGCTCGTTCCTTATATAGTTTTCGGCTACTTTCCTCAGCTCATCCATGTTCTCGATACGGTCATTCTTAAGCCCTACTATCATTACGGGAGCAGCATTCGGATCATACTGTGAAATTGTAAAATCTTCAAGGTCTGAGTTCTGGCTGAATGAATTGAGTTCCTTCTGGAGATCAAGAAATGCTTCATCCATATCCTTGTTCCAGCCGTATTCAACCGTTATAACAGCAGTTCCGCCACGCGAAACTGACGACACCTGGACCACATCACTCTGCCGCATTGCAAGTGATTCGATCTGATCGACATAATTCTTTTCGATTTCTTCAGGGGGCTTTTCTCCTGCAATAAGCTCGATATATATTTTCGGTGTGTTAAGGTCGGGGAAAAGATCAGTTCCAAGCTTACCGAAAGAGATAAATCCCAGGAGAACTATACCCAGCACAAGCATCAGTACCGTTACCGGATATTTTACAGCAAATCGGGCGATAGCGTTCATAAGGGTTATTTGATGATTTTAACCTTCGACTTGCTGCTGAGAGTCTCAAATCCGCTTGTCACGACACGTTCATTCTTTGCCAGACCACTTGTTACCTCAACTTCAGTGAGATTTTCAAGTCCTGTTTCAATTATCCTTTCAGCGGCCACCCCCCTGTCGACAATAAATACTGTCTTGCCCCTCTGACGCGACAGGATTATATTTTTGGGTATCACAAGCGCTGAATCCCTGTGATTTGTTACTATGTCGGCCTTTACAAACATTCCGGGCCTGAGCAGAAGATCGGGGTTGGCGATCGATATTGTACCCTTGAAAGTCCTGGTGTCGGCATTTATTGCGGGGGATAACTGGGTAACGGTCCCAACGATTGTGTCATCGGGTAGGGTGTAATTGGTCATTTTGACTACCTGCCCGGGTCTGATCACTGAAATATATTTCTCAGGGAGCTGGACATCCATGTACATTGTCTTGTAATCCATAATTTTAACCATTGTAAGACCGGCTTCGATCTGTGTACTCTGGGTATGGTAAGGCAGATCGACAATTACACCGTCGATGGGAGCAACGATTCTTGTTTTTTCAAGCTGAAGTCTTGAAGAGACTACTGTGGTCCTGGCATTTTCATAATTTATACCGGCGGTCTTGAGCTCCTTAAGGGTCACGCCTCCCTTTTCGTAAAGTGATTCCTGCTTCCTGAGCTCGCTTTCCATAAGCTCCATATTAAGCTGGTTGGTCTCCATCTTAACTGAATTGACATATTCCTGGTCCTCAAGCCTTACAATTACGACACCGGCTTTTACTCTGTCGCCAAGCTGCCACAATCTTCCCGTCTGAGGATTTTTTTCAAGGAAATATTCTGCCCCTATTTCTGATTTCAGCTCTATTTCTCCCTTTGGGAATGCAGTGCCCGTTGTATTGACGAATTCTTCGATTGGTTTCAGCTTAAGTTCCTCAACTGAAACGGGTATTTCAACATCTGCAGTGAGGTTCTGGTCCTGGTTCCTGCATCCGGCCATAGCGATAAATGCAGCTGCGAATAAGATTATGATTCTCTTCATATTGTTGTGATTATTTTATTTTTCCAATGACATTACCGGTGTTACCTGTTGGTTCTTTTCAAAATCGTATAGAGTCTGGATCTTTAGGTTCAACAGCTCCAGCTTATACGAAATTAATGAGTTTGTATAGGAAAGCTGTTTCTGGGAGAGCTGTTCCTGGAACAGATTAAGGTCCATACCGGTGAGATCTCCGTTTTTATATCTTTCGAGGTTAAGGTCGTAGGTAAGCTGGGCATTTGTGACATTCTGTTGTGCGATACCGATCTGGTTTCTGAGATTTATCAGATTCCTGTAAACCTTCCTGATACCCAGTATTATATCACTTTTCTCCTCCTCGAGCGAAATATTTGCCGACTCTATTGTAGCTTCAGTGGCTTTGATCCTCGATTTTCTTTCACCCCAGTCCCACAATGGTATCGTAAGGGATAGTGAAACATCTTCATTATCGGTAGGGTTTGCATATACATCTCTGAATTTTTCATTGTCACCGAAAAGTCCTATAGAGAGCCCAAGACTTCCCTTAAATTCATTCAGCGATTTTGTCTGGATAAGGTCAAACTGTGACAACTCAATGTCAATCTCACGCTGGCGCAGCTCCATCCTGTTGGCAAGTCCCTGGTCTATTGCCATCGCAATATTGATTTGGACCGTATCGACAGCAATATTGGGCAGGGCTATCAGGTCCTCATAAAGGCTCATCCCGATGAGCAGTTTGAACTCATCTTTGGCATTTTCGAGCTCAACCTGCCGGTTTTCATAATCTGATTTGGCTGTAGCCAGGTTCAATTCAGCCTGAAAAGATTCTTCACGTGCTGAAATACCTGCATCCACCTTGTTTTTAATGACTTCATAGCTTCTCTGCATATTCTCGAATGCCTGTCTGGCAATATCAAGGCTTTGCTGTTGCTGATAGACATAATAGAATGCCTGGGTTACGCCTCTTTCAAGCGATAACAGCTGAATAGCATAACTGATTTTTGAGTTTTCGAGAGCCAGCTCCAGTTCCTTAAGCTGAAGCTTTGTCCGGTTGTAGGTAAAGAGAGGCTGATCAAGAAAAACCGACAGATTGTTGCTGAATCCCTTTGTAGTCAGATTAGTGTATTCACTGTATGAGTCCCTGTAGCCGAACCTGTTGACAAGCGAAACTCTGGCGTCGGTAAATACTATAGGTTGGGTAACAGTGAACAGTCCGTAGCTTTCAGTGGTTCTGCTGGAATTCCATTTGGATATGAGGTCATTGAATGACCTGTTCTGACTGTATTCTATAGGATTTACAGACAGTGAGAAGTTCGATTTCAATGCAGCATTCTGGGCGTTCAGGTTCTCCTGGCTCCTGATCAGGTTCAACCTGGTCTTCTTCATTGTCGGGCTGTTCGATTCGGCAATGCTGAGTGCCTGCTCAAGGGTAAGCCCTTGCTGCGGGAAAACTGATGCCGGGAGGACGAGAAATATTAAAATTAAAATCCTGGATTTTATGTTAAGGGTTCTCATATCTGTTTTATTAATTCTTGATTCAAATTTAGCCATTACGTATTTCGCTGGCGCGGATTTGTAATCCGTGCCTTGGGAGTGGGTTAAAACAGGCACGGATTACAAAACCGCGCCAGCAAAGAACGGGTTTGCTCCATGTTCTAAACCCCCTGCCCCCACCTAGTCCGCTTTCACCCATTTGATCGCATCACCCAGCACCATTCTTCCTGAAGACTGGTTTGTAAGTTCGACCTTTGCAGTGTCGGAAGAGAGGTAATATCGGCCAAGCATGTTCCATCCCGGTTCGGCATTTTCGAAATCGACCGTTATCTCCTCGACACCTTCGTCGTGATATATTTTATAATGCATATCCTTATATACATTTTCACCTCCGGGTTCGCCTCCCGGGGGCGGGGGAGGAGCAGCTCCCCCGGAAACACCGGATCTCATAACCATCCTGTCACCTGTTTTACCGACGTAACACCAGATATCGTAAAATCCCGGATCGTCCAGACCAGTTTTCCAGACAACGGATTTATCTCCCTTTGCCGCCCTGGAATAGACCGACGACCGGATATATTTTCCGTAATAGGATGAAAGAACAACAGGCTGCCAGTATTCAGGAGCCCAGAACATATTTATTTGCTGGTATGATGTGCCCCTTCTGTTTTTGATGCCAAGTATTTTTTTCAGGGGGGGTTGAATCACCGTGTTTCCTGCATCAAAACCAGGATCTTCATTATCCACGATCAACTCTCCGGGATATTTATAGGGAGGCATAGCGGCAAGGGTTTCTTCCCCCTCAGAAGTATTTGAACGATTTCCGGATTTTCCCACTTCATCTATCGGAAGTGTTATTTCTCCGGGGATATTCCTGGCAAAAAGAGTATTGACAAGCATCTCACGCGGCTGGAAATCTATTATGATCCGGATTTTCTTTGCTTCGCCGGGCCCCAGAAGAATTATCCGGGAAATGTCAGATGCCTCCATACCGCGTCCCTGATATGCAATAGTATAACTTCCACCTCTCGGTCCCCCCTGGAACGATCCGGTCATCTGTCCTCCCTCACCTCCCGTACGGAAGGAGATATTGAAAATTCCTGCCACCTGTTCCGGATTTGATGCGGTGAATGTGACAAGGAACCTAACCCTGTCGCCGACAACGACCTCATTGGCCTGAAGGTCGTTAAAAATAAACCCGGGTTGCTCTTTTCTGCTGAACCAGTCAGAAAGGTAAGGATAAAACTCAAAGCCGAATTTATCCTTCATATCATTATTGAGTTTAACAATATCGACACTCTGAAAGGTATTGTCGTCGATATATTTGGTGAACCATTCCTTAAACCCTTCAATTCCTGCTTTCGAACGGAACAGGTTGAACAGGTAATCACCCTTGACGGTTAACACTGTTCTGATGGTGTCACCTCCGGGATTCATTGCGAGCACATCCCTGAAACTGAAATCCCTTAAAATAAGGTTCGCCTGGTCGTTCTCCGAAAGTCCTCCCGACATCTGTCTCATACCAGCCTGAGGGGAAACCTGTTTTTGAAGATGGGACTCAAAGACTGCGTTGATCACAGGAAACTCAGTTGAATAGAAATTGTTCCTGAAGAAATAAAAACTTGGACCGAGCCGGTAACGAACAGGTTCATTGATCATGGTACCGTTTCTGTACCTGAAGTTTTCCCCGCTGATGAAAGTATTCCTTATAAAGTCATTGAAGAGCCTTACCTGCAATTCCTTGTCAGTTATAACCTGGTTGTTTCGTTCCATTCTTTTCTTCTGGCGGGTGAAGCGTTTCTGAAAGCCTGCATTTGCCAGCATCGATAATTTCTCAGGCAGAAGCACGAGTGAAGGCTGAAGTTCGGCCCTTGTCTGTGTACTCATTCTGGGGAATGAATAAAACTGAACGGGAACTTCGAGCAATCCAAGGGTTTTGAATGGATATTTTATTGAAAAACTGGTTTCAAGTTCCCTCATTATGCCTGAAACGAGAAGGTTAAGAGTATCTTTTATCCCTGCCAGATCCTTCTTGTAATAGTCGTGGCCGGGGAAATAATAGGTTATGTAACTTACCGAATCAACTTTAAGGGTATCGGACCTGTAGTTTCCTATTGCCAGTGTAATTCCGGTAAGGGGTGATTCGGGAGTGAATACAAAGTAATCACCATCCTTTTTCATTTTCCCCTGCGCAACAGGAGTGAGTCCCTTTCCGGGTTTAACCTTCAGTGTGTAACGGGTGAAATCGATCTTGATCCGGGCAGGATTTGACGGATAGTAGTTGAGTCCGGGAACCGGATACCAGTGCACTTCAGGTGTTAGCAATACATAATCTTCGTTGAGGAACGCCTGCCTTTTGTTCACATTAACCATGGCGACCCTGTAAGGATTCTCAATAAAGCTTTCGGTGTAGCCGGGGAAGCAGAAAGATTCATCCACAGAACCGGAATATGAGATTTTAATGCTGTCTGATTCTCCGGGAAGAAGAGGCTTAAGCGGATCAATTTCAATAATGTTATTGGTTTTTGTGTAATTAAGGTTATTACCTGAAGAGGTGACCCCGGTAACTTTAAGATAGGGATTCAATGAAAAAAGGTATTTATCAAGGCTCTCTTTGTTGCCATTATTGAATTTAAGAGTTGCTGATGCATTAAAAGTGCTGCCTTCATGGCTGAAATCAATTGCCGCATCATTAAGGCTGACAAAATTCCTGTTTTCGAACTGTTTGTTGGATTCGACGACCAGCCTCTTTTCATTAATGTCAGTCCTGTAAAATGACCATGTATTTAACCCGCAGACAACTGCACCGGCAATAAATATGAGCATAAAGAAAGCAGAAGCAATGGTATGCGGCCTTGATTGCGGCAGACGTTTGAACAACAGAACAGTTGCAAGCACCAGGGAAAGCCCGAGGAACAGATAAAGCAGGCGCTGGTTCAGGATCAGTCCGATATTGTCGAAACCTATCATTCCGGATTTGAAAACAGGAAGGCCGAAAGCCATATAATCGAAGATAAATCCAAACCTGTAATTCAGCCAGAACATGTTAAGCGCAGCAATACCGAGAAGAATGAGGAAAGTGATGGCCTGATTTTTCAACAGCGACATAAGCATAAAGGCGAGGCCAAGGCTGAAGACGATAGTTGGTACGCTGATTATCAGTAAATACCAGAGATATGATGGCAGGTCGACAGTCATGCTGGTTGAAATAATATTCATGAGTAGGCCGATCATAAGAATAATAATATCAAGGCTCAGGAAGAGCCTCAGTATCCCGGCGGTCTTTCCCATGACATATTCAAAATTCGACATGGACCTCGTGTAGAGCACCTCATTGGTATCCACTTTCTTGTCGCGTCTGAGAAAATCAGAAGCCAGGAATATTACTACAATTGCCTGACCTATATTAAGCAGATACAGATTGATAAGCGGAACAGATGAGGGATTTGAGACCATCTCCCAGTCTTCGTCGCCTATCGGAGAAAAGAGCCCGATATTCATAAATGTGAATATCACAAGGGCTCCAATTGAAAAGAGCCTGAAGAACCAGCTCCTCCTTAGGGTTTTGGCCTCATATCTGGCAACAGTGCTTATATTGTGAAGAAGTCCCATCCCTCTTTATTCGGTTATGTCGGCATGCAGTTTATGCTCCATATAATAGACATAAGCATGCTCTATGTTTGGAATAATCTCGACGGGATTGAATTCAGGAACATCATCCGAAACTATCTGGACCTCCCATCCGTCTCCGACCGGGATTGTTGAGATGACATTATATTTTTCCTTTACCTTATCATATTCCCATTGAGATAAATTCAGTTTGAATACATGACCTTCGGCCAGTTTTACAAGGTTTTCGGGAGAACCGGAAAACACAAGCTCACCCCGGTTCAGCAAAGCCATTCCCTGGCATGTGGAAGAGATATCGCCGACAATATGTGTCGATAGAATAATGGTCACCTCATGCTGGGAAAGCTGGCTGAGTATGTTCCTGAACCTTATCCTTTCATCGGGATCGAGTCCGGTTGTCGGCTCATCAACAACTATGATCACAGGATTGCCGATAAGGGCCTGGGCAATCCCAAGACGACGTTTCATTCCTCCCGAGAGCCTGTTGGCCTGGCGGTCGCGAACCTCAAGCAGACCGACCTGATCGAGCAGTCTGTCGACTTCGGCGAGCCTCTCTTTTTTGTTCCTCATTCCGGCAAGGGAACCTGAATAATCAAGGAACTCCCATGTCTTAAGTGATGTGAAAAACCGGAAATCCTGAGGCAGGTAACCCAGCATGCTTCTCAATTCCTTCCGGTGTTTCTGGATATCCTTACCGTCAATAAGAACAACTCCTGAAGTCGGTTTCATCAGAGTAACAAGAATGCGCATAAGGCTTGACTTCCCGGCACCATTGGGCCCAAGCAGACCGAACATGCCAGTTCCGAATTCAAGGTTTATATCTTTAAGGGCCTGGTTGCCGTTCGGATATATCTTATTCAGGCCTTGAATCTCAATTTTCATGTTTCCGGGTAGTATAAGGCTGTTTCAACTGGTTTTTTCACTATAAAGACGGTAAAAATTACAAATGTGACAAAAATACATTCTGTTTTTGACTTTTTCCCTTTGTGTACCTTAGTGCATCCTTTGTGCGACTTTGTGGTTAAACTTTTTTTTCACCACAAAGGACACCAAGGAAATCACAAAGGAAGACGAAGCTTCTGCTTATTCAATACTTAAGTGTAAATTTATAAATTCGTGTGAATAACACTAATCCGGAAACTGTCAATGCAATTAAAACAAATTCATAATTTTGTAGCTCAAGTTTTTTAGAGGTGGCATATATTACCAACAAAAGAAAGATAATCAACGATCCGGTTTATGGATTCATAAGTCTGCCGGGAGATCTGATATATGATATTATTCAGCATCCGTGGTTCCAGCGTTTGAGGCACATAAAGCAACTTGGTCTGACGAGCTTTGTCTACCCCGGCGCAAATCACAGCAGGTTCCAGCACTGTTTAGGTGCGCTTCACCTCATGGATAACGCCCTGAAAACACTTAAAAGCAAAGGTGTAGCTATATCTCAACAGGAAGAAGAAGCCGCCCTGATCGCCATACTTCTGCATGATATCGGTCACGGTCCGTTTTCCCATGCACTGGAGGCCTCCCTGATAAACGGGATAGTACACGAGGACATATCCCTTCTCCTTATGGAGAAGCTGAATGGGACCTTTTCAGGCAGACTGGACCTGGCTATTGAAATTTTTAAAGGGAGTTACGACAGAAAGTTTCTTCATGAACTCATATCGGGTCAGATGGATATGGACCGGCTCGATTATCTGAGGAGGGATTCATTCTTTACAGGTGTAATTGAGGGATCGGTAGGTTCCGACAGGGTAATAAGAATGCTTAATGTGGTGAACGACAGTCTTGTAATGGACGAAAAAGGAATCTATTCGCTCGAGAAGTTCCTTATTGCCCGCCGGCTGATGTACTGGCAGGTTTACATGCACAAAACCGTACTTTCGTCAGAGAGCCTTCTCGTCAAAGTGCTGAAACGGGCAAAGGAACTTGCTCTTCAGGGTTCGGAGCTTTTTGCCACGCCTTCGTTGAAATTCTTTCTTTACAACGACATCGGTTCTGGAGACCTTGGAACCGGGGGCACGTTTACTCCTGGTCTCGTCGCCTTTAATTTCACACGTCTTGATGACAACGATATT